>JAGLTN010000219.1 GCA_023135255.1 Planctomycetota bacterium | reverse complement strand
AAAATTCAATTGAGATCAGTATATAATAAAATTCAGGAATTTAAAAAATGACGATATCATCTAAACGGGCTGAATGGCTTAGTTTGCTGGCGTTTGTGTTGAGTGTGATATTTTCGGTTGGTGCTTATTTTGTCTCGAAATGGAGCGGTTCCTTTGCGATCTATTCGCTCAGCTGGTTGCTTCTTTCTTCGAGCTTTGTCTGGCTGATACTGATAATCCAGTTCCATCAGCGTTCTCTTGCTGAGCAGGAAAAGCTCGATATGGACCAGCTGACTAAGACCGATGACAGCTCGACAATCTTTCAGGCCAAGACGGAGCAGTCTACTTTATTTGCAGTTGCTCAGAAAAGATTACAAATATTTGAGAAATGGTTTTTGCCTATTTTCTCAGGCTTGATCGCAGTATATCAGATTCTTGCTGGTGTATACCTGCTCAGATCTCTCAGAGGTGCGATTGAAGGTGTCGAGATAAAACAGCCTCTTGGTTGCGCTATGGCGATGACTGTGATTGCTTTTGTATCTTTTCTTATCTCGCGATATGCAACAGGGATGTCTGCTGAGAAGAAATGGAAGCCATTGCGAGGTGGCGGCAGTTTTATTTTAGGTATCGCGATTTTGTGTTTTATCCTGTCGATATCTTTTGCCCTGCTGCAATTTAAAATTTCAAATGCCGTGATGGTGATGAACTGGGTTATTCCAATCGTGCTGATTATTCTTGGTATGGAAAATGCACTTAATATAGTGATGGATATTTACCGACCGAGAATTAAAGATCAGTATTCCAGAAGCAGTTTTGACAGCAGGCTTTTGGGTGTGATAAATGAGCCTGGTAATGTTTTTCATACCGCAGCAGGCGCGTTGGATTATCAGTTTGGTTTTAAAGTTTCTCAGACGTGGTTTTATAAACTGCTTTCCAAGGCAGTTGTTCCTTTGATTTTGATAGGGGCTTTAACTCTTTATATGCTCAGTTGTATAGTTATAATCAATCCGGATGAGCAGGCAGTTGTAGAGCGTTTTGGGAATCCTTTGAAAGCTGACGGCGAAAAAAGAATTGTCGGACCAGGTGTTACGTTTAAGTGGCCTTGGCCTATAGATGTTGCTTATAAGTATCCGGTTAAAAAGATAATGGAGTTGCCTATCGGATATATTCCCAGGATAGATCCCAAGACTGGCCAACAAGTGCGTGGTGCGTTGCTTTGGGGCAAAGAACATTATGAAGAAGAATTCAGTTTGCTTGTAGCGAGCAAACAGGCAGCTACGTCTGATGTTGGGGCAGCTGTTCCTGTCAGTCTGGTAAAAGCTAATATTCCGATTCAATATAAAGTTAAGGATATTTATGCTTACCTGTATAACCACAATGCCCCGAAGATAGTTTTGGAGGCAATTTGCTATCGCGAGCTGGCAAAGTTTGCCGCCAGTGCGACGATCGAAGTTGATGATGAAAATGAAATGGCACGGAGTCTTCTTGGCGCAGGCAGGGCTAAGGCGAAAGATATTCTGACTGAAAGAATTCAAAAAGCATGTGATGATGAAAACCTGGGTATTGATGTGTTGTTCGTAGGTTTGCAGGGGATACATCCACCAGTTGAGGTTGCATCTGATTACCAGAGAGTGGTCGGTGCGGTTCAGCTGAAAGAAGCTATAATAATGATGGCAGAGAAAGATCGTACTGCGATTTTGATCAATCTTGTCGGTTCGGTAAAAGAGGCAGATGAGCTTTCCCAACTGGCGGATCAATATCAGAGTATGGAATCATCGGGTGCAGACAGGTCAGAAGTTGAAAAGCTTGGCAAGCAGATCGATATGAGATTTGCGCAGGCTAAAGGTGAAATATTTGCGACTTTGAAAGAGTCACAAAGTTATGCCTTTGAAAGAGTAGCTATAGCAGAGGCGACCGGGCAGAGATTTGCAGGTCAACTGAAAGCTTATAATGCATCCAGGGATATCTATAAGAAATGGCAAAGGCTCAGTGTCTTTGAAGAAGCGTTGAATAATGTAAGAAAATATATTGTTGTTGCAGATAGTGAAGACCAGCAGGTGTTCATTGTCGATATGCAGGAAAAATTAGCCACTGATCTATATGATGTCGGTGGATTTGAGGAGACCCAATAAAATGAAACATTTAGCGGTTAGTATTTTAGTTATTGTTGTAATTATTGTGCTTGGTTTTACTTTCACGTCTTTCCAGGTAAGGGAGACTGAAACAGCATTGCGAGTGAAGCTTGGTAAGGCTGACAGTGATAGTGAGATCAAGGAGCCTGGGATTTATTTCAGATGGCCTGCGCCTATTGAAAGGATCTATAAATTTGATTCTCGTATGAGAGTCTTTGAAGCTGATCTCGGAGAAACAACTACTAAAGGAGCAGTTCCCATTATTGTTAAGACTTATGTGGTATGGAATATTGCTGAGCCTTTGGAGTTTTTTAATGCTGTCGGTTCGGTTAAGGAAGCAGAGAATAAGCTTTTAAGCCAGATCAGCAATACACAGAATAAGATAATCGGCCAGCATAATTTTTCTGAATTTGTTAACAGTGACCCTGAGCAGATAAAGTTCGATGAGATTCAGCAGGAAATGCTTGAAGACCTTCGGGCGGCGGTAAAAGACCAGTTCGGTATCGGCATAAGGACTTTAGGTATAAAACAGCTCATGGTGAATAAAGATGTTACAGAAAATGTTTTTGAGCGTATGAAAGCTGAGCGACAGCAGAGGACACAAAACACACTTTCAGAGGGTGAGGCAGAGAAAATCAAGATCAGAAGCGATGCAGATGCGAAGAAAAAGGTATTGCTTGCCGCCACAGAAGCCAGGGCTAAACAGATAAGAGGCCAAGGCGACGCAGAGGCAGCGAAGTACTATAAGATGCTCGATGCGGATCCGGAGTTGGCGATGTTTTTACGGAATATAGACGCACTTAAAAAGATACTGTCTGAGAAGTCTACGATTGTTTTAAGTGCAGATTCACAGCCTTTTGAGCTTTTAAAGAAGATGCCGGAAACCCAAGCAGTAAAGTAATTTTGTTCAACGGAATTTGATGCTATGTCAGAGAATAATATAGAAAATAAAACAGATTTACAGAATCAGCCTGAGAAGGAGCGGTTTTCTGGTGAGCTTGATGCTGCGAGTGAGTCACTTTCGGAAGCATTGAGGATAAGTTTTTTCATCCTGAAGATCATTATGGTCATTCTGGTTATTCTGTTTTTTGTTTCAGGATTGAGAACAGTTTCTCCCGATGAAGAGGCAATTGTATTGAGATTCGGGAAGATTCGTGGTGTAGGCGAGAAACGTGTTTTAGGGCCTGGTCTGCATTGGGTTTGGCCTTATCCGATCGATGAAATAATTATGATACCGGTTAAAAAGAAAATCGATTTTGCGGTTAATTCTTTGTGGTACTACCAGTCTAAAAAAGAATTGCTTCAAACGGATAAGAGTAAGATCAGAGTACCTAAATCACTTGAGCCTGAAAGAGACGGTTATTGTTTGAGTCGAAGTGAAAGTCGAATTGGCTCAGTATCTTCACAGACTGATTATAATATCGTGCATAGTAAATGGAAAGTGACTTACAAAATAGATGATCCAGAGCGGTTCTTTAAGAATGTTACGGTTACGGATGATCTTATGCCAGGTCAAACTTATGCGGATGTTATTGAGGATAGCTTTTCGTTGCTTTTGCGGAGCCTTGTTGAAGATTCGGCAGTTACCGCACTGGTTAACTATACAATAGACCAGGCAATCAATAGCCAGGCAACTATAACGGATCATGTTAAGAGGCTTCTTCAGCAAAAGCTTGACCAGATCGACAGCGGCGTAAAAGTTGTGTTCATGAAGCTTGTCACAATCAAATGGCCAAGACAGGTTGATGGGGCGTTTCTGGATTCAATTAACGCAAGTCAGACAAAACAGAAAACTATTACCGAGGCAGAGACTTATGCAAAAAATACACTTAACCAGACAGCGGGTACAGTAGCTGAGGAACTGTTGGCGGCTGTCGAGGGCAGAAAGAGGGTAACTGAAGAGCAGCTTGAATATCTCTGGAGCCGGGTTGTCGGACGTTGCCGTGAAAGGCTTGGCCAGGCGAGAACATACAGGAGGCGTGTTGTAGAGTCTGCAAAGGCTGACGCGATATATCTTAATAATATTCTGCCTGAATATAAAAAGCGTCCCAGGCTTTTTGTGCAGAAAGTTTATCTTGATGCTATCGAGGAGGTTTTTATGAATGTTGACGAAAAAATAATCATTCAGCCTACCTCGAATGCCAAGAGTAAGGAAGTTCGGGTGTTGCTGAACAGGGATCCTAAAATTAAAAAGTCGAAATCTGAGGAAACAAAATAAAGATGGCTCACGAACATTTACATTTTAAACATGATATGGCAGCTGATTATTCACACGCTAAGCAGATGCGTGTGAGCATAGCCATGTTGGGGACATTGCTTGGCGGTGTTTTGCTGATAAGCAGCGGTATGGCGAAGTGGATCTATGGGCCGACCAGCTTTAATGCTGAAATACTTACGATGGTAAGTGCACTGTTGTTGGGTACTCCGATAGTGATTCATGCGATAAAGAGTTCTATTAAAAAAGAATCCCATATGGATGAGCTTGTGGCATTGGCGATATTTGCTGCGTTTGCTACGGGCAAATATGTTCCAGCAGGTATTATTGCTTTCTTTATGCTTTTAAGCGAATTGATGGAGACAAGGACAGCTTTGGGAGCGAGAGCTTCTATCGAGTCTCTGATAAAATTGACACCTGTAAAAGCAGAGCTTCTTTTGGCTGACGGCAGTGAAAAAGAGGTAAAGGTTAGTGATTTGAAGCCTGGCGATATTGTGCGGGTTCGCCCTGGTGACAATATTCCTGCGGATGGTGAGATCGTCAGCGGACTTAGTTCGGTCAATGAGGCGACGATCACCGGTGAGTCTTTGCCGGTTGATAAGGTTCCCGGTATGCAGGGGTTTGCGGGTACAACGAACTTGACCGGTGTGCTGGATATTAAAGTGACCAAGGCCGGTAAGGATACGACTCTTGGTAAGGTTCAGACTCTTATTATGGAGGCTGAAAACACGAAGATACCTATTATGCGTATTATCGATCGGTATGTGAAATGGTATACGCCGACAATATTGATGGTAGCGGCGATTTACTGGTTCTTTACCAAAAATGTTTCAGATGCGATAACAGTTCTTATTATTTCTTGTCCGTGTGCATTGATACTTGCTACGCCGACAGCGATGGTAGCGGCAATTTCAGCATCGGCAAGGCTTGGAGTGCTGATCAAAAATGTTGCAGACCTGGAGATCGCGGGCAGGATCACTGCGATGGTCTTCGATAAGACCGGTACTTTGACTACCGGAAGATTGTATGTCACTAAGCTGACTCCGGCTGATGGTATTGAACCGTCACAGCTGCTTACTTATGCTGCTTCGGCGGAGATAATGAGTAAGCATCCGGCAGCGAGGGCTTTGCAGGAGGTTTCCAAGCAGGCAAATCTGTCGTTTATGGAGATCAAAGAGTTTAAAGAAGTGCCAGGTAAGGGAGTGACAGCGGTTGTTGATTCGGCGAATGTTATGGTAGGGCGAGATACATTCCTGCAGGAAAATGATATCGACATGAATGGTATCGCTGGGCCCGAATTGCATGAAGAGCAGGGGTTCAGCACTTTGTTCGTGGCGAAAGATACTAAATGTATAGGTTGGATAGGTATGCAGGATAAGACCCGTCCGGAGGCAAAGCAGGCAGTTGATGAGCTTCTTAGCTACGGTATCAAGAGAATTACGATGCTTACCGGCGACAGGGAGCAGGTTGCTAATCGAGTAGCGGCTGAGTTGGGTTGTACCGATTTTAAAGCTCACTGTTTGCCGCACGATAAGCTTGCGATAGTAGAGCAGATGAAAGATGACGGTCATACGGTTGTCGTTATTGGTGATGGTATCAATGATGCACCTGCTTTAGCAGCTGGTGATCTTGGTATTGCGATGGGTGCTGCCGGTAGTGATGTTGCTCTTAACTCGGCGTCTATTGCTTTGATGAATAACGATTTGAGGAGGTTGCCGTTTTTGGTTAATCTTTCAAAAAAGACCAGTAGAGTAATTAACCAGAACCTGGCGTTTGGTATAACATTTATTGTGATAGGTATATCGATGGCAAAATATTTGAAGCCTGAGGTCGCAGCTATTTTACATTTTGTCAGTTCTATAATAGTTGTATTTAATAGTGCCAGGCTTGTTCGTTTTGGTGAAGACATCGACCATAAATAAAATTGATTTTTTTAAAGCAGGTTTTTCGTATGAAATATGCTGTTGAGACAATTTCACTTACTAAGGTTTTTTCTGATTGGTGGGGGCGGAGAAAAGTAAATGCAGTTGATAATTTGAATTTGAAAATAAGGACCAATGAGGTATTTGGTTTGCTTGGCCCGAATGGTTCAGGTAAGACAACTGCTATCAAGATGATGCTTGGTTTGCTTTATCCTACAAAGGGCCATTCGATCGTTTTAGGTGGTGACAGCACAGACCCGAAGATCAACGAACATATAGGATTTTTGCCGGAAGAGTCGTATCTGTATCAGTATCTTAATGCACGAGAGACTCTCGATTTTTATGCAAAACTGTTTAAGCTTCCTTCTAAGATCAGAAAAGACAGGATCGAGGCATTGCTCGATATGGTTGGTTTGAAAGCTGTTGCTAACAGACCTGTGGGGATGTTCTCGAAGGGTATGGCAAGAAGGATAGGTCTTGCTCAGGCATTGATCAATGACCCTGATCTGCTGATTCTTGATGAGCCCACGACCGGACTTGATCCGATAGGTACCAGGCAGATAAAGGACTTGATAATTCAGTTAGCTAAGAGAGGTAAAACGATAATTTTGTGCAGCCATCTCCTTGCAGATGTGGAAGATGTCTGTGACAGGATATCGATCCTTTACGGCGGTAAAATACAGGCTATGGGTAAAGTTGAGGAGCTGCTTAAACATACTGATAAAAAACAGATCACTACAAGCAATTCGATAAGTGATGAAGCATTGGCGAAGATCAGAAATATTATCGAGGCTGAGGGTGCAGACTGTGATATTGTTTCTCCGATGGATAAGCTTGAATCGTTCTTTATCAGGACTGTGGCGGATGCTCAAAAGCAATCAAAGTTTACCAGTGGGGCGGTCAGCACGACAAATATAGGAAATTTTCTTACTTCTGGTGATACCAGCAAAGGGATTCTGGATAAGCTGGTCTCGGAGTCTGTTGGAGAGGAAACAATTGGTAAAAAGATTGAGACCCGAAAAGCAGAACCTATTGAGATTGTTGAACCAGATAAAGATTTGCTTAGTGCTTTGACTCAAACTTCTGAGCCAGTCAAGCCAACGGCTGTGATAAAAACAGATACTGTTGAGCCTACAGAAGTGCCTGGGGCAGTCGATGATGATATACTTGATGAGCTTGTAGGAAAGAAGCGTCCTGTCGAGACAGAAATTCCGAAGAAAACGGATGTTTCGGAGGACCAGGCAGATGGGTAGGATCTGGGCGGTTGCTGTAAATACAATAAGGCAGATATTGCGGCTGAAAATAGCAACAGCTTTTATTGTCATTCTGTTTGTGTTGCTGCCTGTTATGGGGTTCGGGATGACAGGTGATGGTACATTGAAGGGCAGGCTCCAGAGTTTTGTCAGTTATGGACTTTCGCTGACAAGTCTGCTTTTATGCCTTTTAACGATAATTGCTTCTATTTACACGCTTACCAGTGACATAAAGAACAAACAGATATACACTGTTATTACCAAGCCTATAAAAAGATCTCAGCTTATTGCGGGCAAGCTGGTTGGGGTAGTGCTTTTGAGCAGTGTAATATTAGTGTTTTTTTCATGTTTGATATATTCGATAGCTGTTTATATGCCGAAGTTTTTGAATTCGAGTGAGCAGGAAATAGTTAAGGCCAAAGATGAATTTTATACCGCAAGAGCATCGGTAAAGCCCAGGCAGCAGGATGTGACGAAAGAAGTTGAGCGGGAATATGAAAAGCTTGCGAAGAGTGGTATGCTGGAAGAGGTATTTAAAAATGATTCTAAGCAGCAGATAATAGCTCAGCTTCGCCGACAGAAAAAACTTGAAAAAAGGTCAGCTTCTGTGGGCAGCCAGATATTATGGGAATTTTATAATGTTAAGCCGACTGTTGGCAGTGAGGATATATTTATAAAGTTTAAATATGATGTCTCAGTAACACCTGCGGACAACCAGATATTCGGCGGATGGATGATCGGAGATAATCGTAAACCAGTTAAAGAAATTGATACCGAGGTTTATAATTTAAGACAGAAGAATTCTATTGGTACAGCTCATGAGATCAAGATACCGGCAGATGCTGTTGCAGAAGATGGTTATCTTGCAGTTGCGTTTTTTAATCTGCCATTGAATAATACGGTGGTAATGTTCTCACCTAAAGACGGTATGGAGATATTGTATAAGGCGGACAGTTTTTTTGCTAATTTTATAAGAGTTGCATTGCTCATAGAGGTAAGGATAATATTTTTGGCAGTAACGGGACTTTTGGCTTCTACTTTTTTGTCTATGCCTGTAGCGATACTTGTTTGTATTGTTGTGTTTTTTACGGGCAGTATAAGTCAGTTCATTATAGAATCATTTGGTTATCTCGGTGAAAGTGTAATTGGGTTTTATCAGTATATTTTGAAACCATTGATACAGTTTATGCCTCAGTTTGATAAGATGGAACCTGCGTCTTTTATCGTACCGGCGAAAATATTGAGCTGGTTTGAGTTGGCTAAGGTAGCTTCGGTCATGGTTTGCATAAAGTCTCTTGTGCTTTTGTCTATTGCGTTGTTAGTATTCGGCAGCCGGGAGATTGCCAGGATAATTGTATAATTTTAACATGGCCGAAAGTAAAATTCGATTAGGATCAGTATATTTAGTTCATTATGCGTTTACCAGATAACACAATACGTTTTGTTTGCGTGATACTTGCGATATCGTTTATTGTTACCGCGGGTATGCAGCTTGATTTTATTAATTCAAAACGCAAAGAGATGAAGCTTATAATTAATGAACCGCTTGAGAATGCACCACCTTCGCTGGCGTTTGCGACAGTTGCGATGGGTGCTTTCAGGGGGATTGTAGTTGATGTATTGTGGATGCGAGCGGACAGGCTTAAGAGTGAGGGGCAGTTTTTCGACGCCAAGCAGCTTGCTGAGTGGATAACGATTTTACAGCCTCGGTTTTCGAAGGTATGGGAGTTTCAAGCCTGGAACATGGCGTACAATATTTCAGTGGCGATACCCGCTACGAATCCTGACCAGAGATGGCATTGGGTTAAGAACGGTTATGAGATATTGAGGGACAAGGGGATACCGCTTAATCCTAAGAAGATATTGCTTTATCAGGAACTCGGCAGGATATTTTTTCATAAAATAGGCGGGATTACTGACGATGCTCACAAATATTATAAACTTCAGCTTGCTCTTTCTATCAGCCCTTTGCTTGGTGATGCGAGTAACGAATACTATAGTGACCTTGCCAACGCACCGAAGACGATGGATGATGTTTTGGTTGATCCTAATTATGTTTCTTTTATAAACGGACTAAAAGAAGCTGATCCGGTTTTTTCTGACGATGATAAATTTGTAAGTAACTATATTGCGTTGAGAGATGAGCCGGGGAAATATGATCCTAATGCCGTGATGTTTTTAGATTTTGCTAAAGATACACAGGCTTATAACAGATTTAATGTATTTGCGAATGCGCAGCAGTTAAGAAAAGTCTGGAAACTTGAGCCTTCTTTGATGGTTGAGCTTAATAAGACGTATGGCCCCATAGACCTTATTGATCCTAACAATAGGCAACCTCTTGACTGGAGGCTTGCGGATGTTCATGCGATATTCTGGGCAGTTCAGGGGATTAAAGTTGCAGGTCAGGAAGATGTTACTGTCGATGAAACTAATACAGACAGGCTTGTAACTCACGCGTTGCAGGATTTGTTCAGGAACGGCACGTTATATATTTATAAGTTGTCAGATCCCAATGGAAGTTCTCCATTAGTACAGGCAAATAATGTTTTTCTCAGACCTGATTTGCGAATGTTTGAAAGTTATAACAAATCTGTTATGGCTACGATAGCAAAGTACAGAAAAAAAGAAGAGATGAAGCATGGGTCTTTTCATTCACTTGAAATAGGTCATCGTAATATGATGAAGAATGCTGTATTTTCTTTTTACCAGGCGGGGCATGTTGCTTATGCAAGGAAGTTCTATAATGAAATGAGGATACTTTATCCTTTGGATGAATTCAGAGTTCCGCTGGAGGTCTATGCGAAAAGGAGATTCCAGAAAGAGCTTAAAGTTATAGATGTTATTAGTGCCAGAGAGATCATCAATATGATGCTCAGAGAGGGTTATTTCAGACTGGCAATGTATGATGACAATGAGGCTGCTAACAGGGAAAGTCTTGCAAAAGAGATATATGATTATTACGGCAGGGAGTTTTCAGATGAAAACAGGATCGAGCTTCCCGATTTTAAATTATTAAAATTTACAGCAATGGTCGATTTTTTTAATGACTGGCAATATCCATCTCAAATGAGAGAAAATCTTATTGAACGAATACGCGTTGAAAGACCTAAACTGGCGGAGCAGATGATGGAAATTCAAATGCGGTATTTGCAGCAACAGAAAAGATCACAAGAGCAAAAATGATGGATAACTGCGAAACAAATCCAAGGACGGATTCTTTTTTGAAGCAATTAACAGATTCACAAAGACAGGCGGTTTGTCATGTCGATGGTCCTTTGCTTATTATAGCAGGGCCCGGCAGCGGCAAGACAAGGGTTATAACATACAGAATCGCAGAACTTATAAGGGCTGGGGTCAGGCCTTGGAATATTTGCGCGATTACATTTACTAATAAAGCTGCGGATGAGATGCGTCAAAGAGCGTTGGCTTTGGGGGCATCTTCTTCAGTGCATATTAGTACTTTTCACTCTTTGTGTGTGCGAATCCTGCGTCAATACAGCGACAGTGTTCAGCTTGCAAACAATTTTTCTATTTATGATTCAAAGGAGCAGGCCCGCTGTGTTAAGCAGGCGATAAAGGACTGCGATCTGGACAGTTCTAATTTTGCACCGGCGAGAATGCATTCAGCGATTTCGACATTGAAAAATAATATGGAAGATGTCGATAGTTATGAGGCTGAGGCTATTGGTTTTTTCCCGAAGTCGTTAGCCAAAATCTATCGACGATATCAGACGATACTCGGAGAAAATAATGCTTTGGATTTTGATGATCTGCTGATGAGAACAGCTTTACTGCTGAGGGACAACAAGCAAGTTCGCGACCAGCTTAGTGAGCGTTTTAAATATCTGCTCGTGGATGAGTATCAGGATACCAATAGTGCTCAATATGAGATCGCTAAATATATAGCTTTGTCGCACGGCAATATTTGTGTTACCGGCGATCCGGATCAGTCGATATATCGCTGGCGAGGGGCGGATATCAGAAATATTCTTATTTTTGAAAAGGATTGGCCCCAGGCGAAAGTGATAAAATTGCAGGAGAATTTTCGCAGTACTCCCAATATCTTGAAAATAGCGGATAAGCTTATTGCCAACAACAGCAAAAGAAAAGCCAAGCTGTTGATACCAACCAGAGATGCAGGGCAAGAGGTTTGTGTTGATGCTTATGAAGATGAGACAACGGAGGCGATGGCAGTTGCCGAGAAGATCAATCAGCTTGTTGATAAGGGCTGTCAGCTTCGTGATATCGCTATTTTTTATCGCGTTAATTCGATGAGCAGGGTTCTGGAAGAGGCGTTTATTCAGAACCAGCTGCCTTACCAGATCGTTCGGGGCGTTGAATTTTACGGCAGGAAAGAAATCCGTGACATGCTCGGTTATTTGAAGATACTCGTCAATCCGAGTGATGAGGTGTCGTTGATGCGTATAATCAATACTCCGACGAGAGGTATTGGCAAGACGACGATTGGTCGTGTTGCCGATTATGCAAGGGTCAATCGTATCACTTTGTATCAGGCTCTTACGAAAGTTTCGCAGATCACTACGATATCCAACGGCCCAAAAGCTAAGATATCGGTTTTTATTAATATGATAGAAAAATTTAAGGCCTCTATTAACAAAAAAGTGGCAGAGTTGATGGAGATTGTTTTTGAGGAGTCCGGGTTGAAAAAGTCACTGTCGTTTGTCGTAGATAGTGACAAGGATGCCCTTG
Source organism: Planctomycetota bacterium (assembly GCA_023135255.1). Classification (GTDB taxonomy): domain Bacteria; phylum Planctomycetota; class Phycisphaerae; order Sedimentisphaerales; family Anaerobacaceae; genus JAGLTN01. The sequence goes on along the minus strand of JAGLTN010000219.1, from coordinate 769 downwards.
AGAATGTTAATGAGCTTATTAATTCGGCAGCTAAGTTTGATGAGCAGGCGGAGGAGGCTTTGCTGATAGACTTTTTACAGCAGATATCACTTTTCAGCGATGCTGATGCTTATGATGCGAGCAATAATCGTGTTGCTTTGATGACTTTGCATGCGGCCAAGGGGTTGGAGTTTAAAAATGTTTTTATAATCGGGCTTGAAGAGGGGATATTGCCGCACGAGAGAAGCAGTAATGGTGATGATGAGGAGCTGGAGGAGGAACGCAGGTTGTTTTTCGTTGGTATTACCCGTGCTAAGGATAATCTCAATATTAGCTATGCGAAATACAGAACTATTCGTGGTCAAATGCTCAGGAGTATACCGTCGCAGTTTTTGTATGAGCTTGGGATTGATTTTGCTGAATCTACAATTGCTGCTGAGCCTGAGGCAAGCTATTCGTCCGGGCACAGCTATGATTACAGCGAATTCGCAAAGGTTGAAAAGGTGTCAAAATCTAAATATGCCTATATTAAAAATCAGCTGGTAAGGCATAAGAAATTTGGTCTGGGCAGGGTTGAGAGCTTTAAGGATATGGGTGAAAACAGCATTGTGACGGTCAGGTTTAATAACGGTCAGGTTAAGTCACTGATGCTTAAATACGCAAATCTGACTGAGCCTTAATTTTGGCATTTCTATTAATTTCAGCTTTAATAATTGATAAAAATAAGTAAAATTAGATATTTGTAATGCTTTGGATAATTTTCTGAAATATACCCTTAAGGGTAGTAAAT
>JAGLTN010000218.1 GCA_023135255.1 Planctomycetota bacterium | reverse complement strand
TTATGAGACTGTGATGTTATGAGACCGTGATGTTAAAAATTATCTTTTAAAAAAAATTAATAATTCCCCTTGACACGACTTTTTGTCTTTGTATAATTGTATTAGTTAGGGTAGTACAATTATACATGGTGGTTATTATGCAGATAAAAATTAATAATGCTTCTGCCTGGCCGGCGTATCAGCAGGTTGTGGATCAGATCAAACGGGATGTTGCTTTAGGCAGGCTTAAGAAAGGTCAGCAATTGCCTACGGTAAGGCAGCTGGCTGGTGAGCTGACTTTGAATCCTAATACTATTGGTAAAGCCTATCGGCAGCTTGAGCAGGAAAATATAATCTACACCAGAGCTGGTGCCGGAGCGTTTATTGCTGATATTGATAATCAGCTGAATAAGTCCGTGCGCAGAAATTTAATCATCGATCAATTGGAACATGCGGCAGTGGATGCTTTTCATATGCAAATTACTAAAGCGGAACTGAGGAAGTGGTTTGAAGGGATTTTAGGGGAATTTAATTTTAACTCAAAGGAGGGTACATCAAGATGAATGACAGTATTATAAAGATCGAGAACCTGACAAAATATTATGACGGTCGATGTGTACTGGATAATATCAGCTTTGAAATTCCACAGGGTTGTATATATGGACTGCTGGGCAGAAACGGCACGGGCAAGACCACTATAATCCGGATACTTTTAGGTTTGGAGCCTGTGACCAGGGGCAGTACTTTTATTTTTGGTAAGCGATCCGATGAACTTGGCGCCAACGATTACGGCAGGATCGGCTATGTCGCAGAGGGTCATCACCTGATACAGAATTATTCTGTCAGTAAGCTTACCGGTTTATGTAAGAGGCTGTCGGCGAAATGGGATGATGAAACTTTTGATCATTTTATAGAGGTTTTTAATTTGCCTATGAACCGCAAGGTTAAAGAGCTTTCTACTGGTATGCGTGCCCAGCTGAACCTTGCATTGGCGATGGCGACTGATCCGCAAGTTTTGATATTGGATGATCCGACGCTTGGGCTTGATACGGTTGTTCGCAGGCAGTTTCTTGAATTAGCGATCGATGTGCTTCAGCGGGATGGCCGGACGATATTGTTCAGCTCACATATTTTAAGTGACGTTGAAAGGATTGCTGACCGGATCGGCATTTTAGTTTGCGGGCAATTGGTAGTTGACTGTGAGCTTGAACAATTGAAAGAGCGGGTCAAAAAAATGCGAATCATATTTAAGGATTCGGTGCCTGAGGATCTGCATCTCACGGAGATAATTAACCAAAAACAATATGACCATGAGCTTGTGATAACCGCTGCTAATTGGAATGGGCACAAGCGGGCGATGGTGGAGACTTTCGGGCCTGAGAGTATTGACGAGATACCGATGACGCTGGAAGATATTTTTATTGAATGTACGAATCCGGAGCCGGTTTCGATTGTTCAAGCTGGGAGAAATTAAAATGTTTACACTGATAAAAAGAGAAATTGAAGACAATATGAGATTGTTTATTTTGGGCTTGGCAATATCATTGACCACTGTTTGCTATCTGTCAACAACGGTTGCTATGGAGGCGACAAAGTGGGTTCCAACAGGGCTTAATGGAGCCATGTATAATATCTTTGTGCTTTTGATACCGGTTGCAGCGTTTCTGGCAACTGCGTTGGGAAGTGCACAGATGTATAAAGACAAGAACCAGAAGATATCTGCGTTTTTGCTTACGTTGGCGACGACGAGGAATAAGATAATTTCAGCGCGTATTATCGCCGGGCTGATCTGGATATTGATGATGATAGTGCCAATCGCTATCACAGAGCTTATTCTGGTGCAGATATTTCCTGTTCTGATCCCTTATCCCAAGGCTATGATAATAAAACTATTTGTAACGATGTTTTTAATGTCACTTTGCTGTTATTCGATAGGGTTGATAATTGGTGACAATAAGCGAAAGAATCTTTCGCAAATTATGGGGATGATAATAACTATCATTCTTCTTACTCTTATAATTATAAAAGGTGTCAGGGCAGATACTGCTTTGATATTTATAATATTAACAGCTGCACTGTTGGGTAAGGTTTGGCAGAAATTTTCAACAGCGGCTTTATAGGGAGATTCAAAAATGAATAACAAAATTAAATATGTTATCAATATTGCTGGCACCGGTGTTCTTGTAATTGTTTTGCTGGGCATTGTGTTTTTCTGGACAGACAGGTTCTGCGATAATGCGATACTGGACAGTGTAAAATTCAATGATTATCGTATAGTAATTTGCCCTTCCGGGCTGATAACAAATGAAAAACAAACGATAAAAGAACAGGGAGACAAATACTTTCCATCAGCTGTAAAAGCATTTATGAGTTATGATATGATCTGGACTTTGGGAATGGTCGGAGATTTCATTGAGGAAGAAACCAGGTTTCAAGGCCTAAGTATGATGAGTGTTGCATACGATATTGCGACTGATAATATAAGCAGCACTATTAAGCCTGAGATTTTAGAAAACTCTAATCACCACAGAACTTACTTCGATAAAGACAAAGGTCTTTTTGTTAATTGCTATCTGTTAAGAAATTTTGATGGTCAGGATAAATGGAGCAAAAGAATTAATTATTATATCGGCCCTGAAGGTATTGGCGATGAACCAACAGAACAGCTGGGCAGGTTTATCCAACCACTAACTACCAAAATGAAAAACACTTCTAAAGAAACGACTGTATTTTATGATAAAGGTTTGTCACGTTTTTTCAGGATTAAAATCACCCGTGAAGAAAAGACTGTAACTAAAGGATCTGAACTGGATGCTGAGAAATATAACCCCGTAGAAACAGGTTACGGTTATGTAGGAACGACATATATTCCTGTTCATACTGGATTTAAATCACCTGAACAAGTTGAAGAAGTAAATGGAACAAAAAAGAATGTGCCTGTTAAACTTACTACTAATGCATCCAACAAATATTTAATCGTCGTTAATGATAATGGCAGGATCGACCTGCTTGATACCGAAACATTAGAATTGAAACCTGCGGGTAGCTTACCGGAATATTCAAAATTGCAACATGGATATCTTATACGGTCCGCTTTCTTTGGGGATAATTATTTAGGCCTCATAGTATTGAGTATTTCGAGTGATTTAAGGTATATGGATACTTATGTTTTTGATGCGACAGGAAAAAAAGTTGATCATAAAGCCAGCGAGCTGGACGAGGGAAAGCTTCCCGGTGGATTTGCTACGCTTTGGACCGGATATATTATTGAAAGCCTTCAACCTGCGGGGTTTAATATTCTTTCATATCTGACTGCTCATAATTACGATGGTGTCAAAAGCCAGCAAGCTATGTTTATTAGACCTAATTCATTTGTTGCCTCTTTGGCGAGAGAAGCTGCTAATGATAAAGACGCACCATATTTGCTTAAGCTGTTGGCGGCTTTGCTAATCATGGGCCCTTCGCTTATTATTGGGGTGCTTTTGGGCTGGCGGGTTAGTAAGAGGGCGAAGGCTTTGGGGTTGAGCAGGCGCGCGGTGAGGGTTTGGACCTATGGTGTTATTTTTACTGGTGTTGCCGGGTATCTTACTTTTAGATTTACTAAGCACGCAGAGATGATGGTGACCTGCAAGAATTGCGGCCAGCTAAGGCGGGTTGAGCAGGACAATTGCTATGGCTGTAAAGCCAACTGGCAAATGAAACACCTTAAAAATGTAAGTTGGCGGATTTTGGAGGCTTAAAGCGTACTTTTTAAGAATTTTTCATATTTTTGAAAATAGTTTGTAACAAATCTTCTACTTAT
>JAGLTN010000217.1 GCA_023135255.1 Planctomycetota bacterium | reverse complement strand
TAAGCCTGACACCTGCGGGTAATCCGACTGAGAGGCATATTTGTCTTGCTTACGCGAGGAAAGCAAAGAGTGTTTTTACTGACGAAAAAGCCCTTGCTGATTTCTGGACTGAAAAACTTGATACAGATGCAAGTCAACTTGAACTGCCCGATGGCAGGAGTTTTATTAATGCGTTACGGGCAAAGACCATGAAACAGGGTGGGATCGGTTATGCTGTTCCGGATGCGAAAAGTTTTCCAACGATGCAGGAATTTAACGACTTTGTTATCAAGGCGGGTGCACTTGCTGTTTTGACCTGGCTTGATGGTACAAGTGATGGTGAAAGTGACATTAAGAAACTTTTTGATGTTAATATTGCAGCTGGCGCAGCTGTTGTGAATATTATTCCGGATAGGAATTTTACCGCTGGTGTGAACAACGAAAAGCTGGCGAATTTATGTCAAATTGTAGATTATGCCGGCGAAAAAGAAATGCCGATTGTTGTCGGTACTGAAATGAACAGCCCGGGGCAGAGGTTTATAGATGATTTTAAATCGGCTGAGCTATCGCCGTTTATTGATATCTTCCGCAAGGGGGCTTGGGTTGTTTATGCTCACACAGCTTTGCAATATTACGGGAATATGGGGTATCTTAGCGACTGGGCGAAGCAGGAATTTAAAACGGTTGCGGAAAAGAATCGATTCTTTTGAAAACTCGGTGAGATTCTTCAGCCTTGCCAGCAGGAAAAATTAGCGAAGCTTGATGAAAATATAGCAGCAGATGAAATTATAAATTTATTCAAATAGTAAAGGATGCAAAAGATGGCAGATATACCGGCAATCGAAAAGGCTTATCAGCTTGGGCGGCAAAGGTATAGTGACATTGGTGTCGATACTGAAAGGGCAATGACCAGGCTTGAAAAGATCGCTGTTTCGCTTCATTGCTGGCAGGGTGACGATGTTGGTGGTTTTGAGAGCAGCGACGGGCTGACCGGCGGCGGCATTATGGCGACAGGGAACTATCCCGGCAAGGCAAGAACAGCGGATGAATTACGAGCTGACGCAGATAAAGCTTTCAGCCTGATACCGGGTAAGCATCGTTTTAATCTGCATTCCATTTATGCGGAAACCGCAGGCAAAAAAGTTGAAAGAAATGAGCTTGCTCCCGAACACTTTGCCGGTTGGATAGACTGGGCGAAGCAAAATCAGATAGGGTTGGATTTTAATGGTTCATTTTTCTCACATCCAAAAGCAGCTTCAGGTTTTACGCTGGCAAGTAATGACCCTGCGATAAGAAAGTTCTGGATAGAGCACGGCATCGCCTGCAGGAAGATCGGCGCAGCTATGGGCAAAGAGCTCAGGACAGCGGCTGTCACTAATATATGGATACCTGATGGTTATAAAGATATTCCGGTTGACCGTAAAAAACCAAGGGAAATTCTCAAAGAATCGCTTAATGAAATACTGGCGGAAAAGTTCGATAAAAAACATCTGCTGGATGCTGTTGAATGTAAACTTTTCGGCATTGGTTCGGAAAGTTATGTTGTTGGATCGCATGAGTTTTATATGGGCTATGCGATGGAAAATAAAACTTTGCTTTGTCTCGATGCGGGGCATTTCCACCCGACAGAGGTTATCAGCGATAAGATATCGTCGGTGCTTTGTTATTTTGAGGAGATACTGCTGCATGTTAGTCGGGGAGTTCGCTGGGATAGTGACCATGTGGTGATTCTTTCCGACGAATTGCAGGCTATTGCTTACGAGATCGTTCGAGGTGGTTTTCTTGACAGGGTACATATTGGGCTGGACTTTTTTGATGCGAGTATAAATCGTCTGGCTGCGTGGGTGATAGGGACTCGATGCATGATAAAAGCATTATTGATAGCATTGCTTGAGCCGACAGGTGAGCTTCGCCAGTTGGAGCAGAGTGGTGATTTTACTTCCAGGCTTGCGATACTTGAGGAATTGAAAACACTTCCTTTCGGGGCGATCTGGGATTACTATTGTTTGAAGCAGCAGACTGCTGTCTCGACAGATTGGATCGACGAGGTTAAAAAATATGAAAATGATGTTCTCAGCAAACGCTAAATTATAATATGTCTTTATGTTCAAACTGGAGAAATATTAAATGACAGAAGGAAATCAGGCTCAGCAAACACAACAGGCAAATGAATATGAGCGTCAGCCGGTAGAGAAATCTGCACTGCTGAGGTTCAAGGATTTTATTGGTATGTATGCGGGCGAACATTGTGCGGGTACAGAGTTGATGATCGGGCCTTTGTTTGTCGCTGCCGGTGTCAGTGCGTTTGATGTTGTGGTGGGGCTGATCGTTGGTAATGCTCTGGCGGTTATGAGTTGGATGCTGCTTTGTGCTCCTATAGCGACAAGAGCAAGGCTTACGCTTTATTATCAGCTCGAAAAGATTTGCGGCAGAAAGCTTGTCACTGTTTACAATCTTGCTAATGGTGTGATGTTTTGTTTCCTCGCAGGAGCGATGATTACCGTCTCAGCGACCGCGGTGGGAGTCTGGTTTAAGTTTCCTATGCCTGGATTAAATGATATGTATCCCAATAGTCTGGGCTGGGTGATTGCTGTTTTGGTAGTTGGTGGGTTGATCTCGATAGTAGCGGCTTATGGCTACAAAATGGTTTCGAAGTTTGCGAATATTGCTTCGCCATGGATGGTTCTGGTTTTTCTGGCATTTGGGTTTATTGGTTTGAAACAGTTTATTGACGTTACCGGTGTGGAAATTAAATCGCTTGGTGATCTCTGGGGCCTGGCGAATACTCATATATGGAAGGGCGGCGAGCCATTGCCGGGGCAGATTAAATTTACGTTTTGGCATATCACGTTTTTCGCGTGGTTCTGCAATATGGCGATGCATATAGGGATGAGCGATTTAAGCGTTTTCCGTTATGCAAAGAAAAGCTGGTATGCGGTTGCCTCTGGTGCGGGGATGTATGTAGGGCATTTTATGGCGTGGTTGGCTGCTTCGATCCTTTATGCTTATCAGCTTCATCTTGACCCAGCCGATACGGATGTTCTGCCTGGGCCTTTGGCTTTTAAAGCTGCGGGTGTTGCAGGGCTTATTTGTGTGATAATTGCCGGATGGACGACTGCGAATCCGACTATCTATCGCGCGGGGTTGGCTTTTCAGGCCATAATACCTAAAACTTCACGATTTACCGTTACCATAATCACGGGTCTGATCGCAACTATAGCGGGTATGTTCCCTGCGATCGCGATGAAGCTGTTGGGCTTTGTTGCTCTTTATGGTTTGCTGCTTATGCCGATGGGGGCGGTTATCTTTGTCGATT
>JAGLTN010000216.1 GCA_023135255.1 Planctomycetota bacterium | reverse complement strand
CATAGAGCTGATAATTTAACACTCCAAGAAAGTCATCAACAAAGCCATCGTATTCGTCGTAGCCTTCCCATTCATTTGCTTCACCGTAGTCGGTAAGATCGCCGGCCGCTAAAACAGCGCGAGGCCTATTCACCAATTCGCCGCCAAGTTCAACTGGATAATGAAGCTTACTTGGCATGTAATTCATTCGTGCAATAAGGTTCTTGTTGTCCTGTTCATTATCTGCAACTTGATACCGCCCGTAATGAATATCAGAAGTTATAAAGAACGTGATATTGTGATTTATTGTGAAGCTGCAGGTGTCGCCTTTCCATACATCAACGCCGTTGACCTCGTCAATTCGCCAGTAATAGGTATTTACGTCACTTAGGCTATATAAATCATAGCTGTTAGCTGTTTGTGTACCTTGGTATTCATCAGAGATAATAGTTGCGTCGTTAACTGAGTTGTAATCTTCACCAAAATAGACACGGTGGCCATTAACATCTGCTGCATCTAAACCAGACTTCCAGTATAGGGTGAGATCGCTGTTTTCGTTAGCTTCAGCTATTTGTCCGTCAGCCGGCATAAACTCAGAAGCGATTATCGGAGTACTAAGTCTTTCTATTTCAGAATCTGAAAGTGCTTTGTCATAAATTCGGAAGTCTTTTACATTTCCTGCCCACTGGTGCCAGTTGGAACTCGCGCCACATATCTCAAATAAATCGATATCAGCAAAAGTTGAATTTGCATCAGTAATCCTATCTTTCAACATACCATTTACATATAGACTCATTTCGCTAGTTGTGGCATTTTTTGTAAAAGCATAGTGGTTAAATTCCTCTGGATTAACGCCCCAGTCTGGAGTCCATATACCACCGACCCCACACACTTCACTGCCAAGACCTTTGTACCAGAGGGATTTTGACTCGTTACCGCTCAGGTCGATCTGAAAGACCCTTGTTCCGTTCACTTTTGCGGTAAAGAAATATCCATTCTCGACTGTGTTTGCTACATCAATTTTTGCCCAGAAAGCAAAGGTGATTTCATCTGAGATGCCGGAAAAAATACTTTCATCACTACTTACTCCGCTGGCTCCGTAATTATCACCGGTAAAATAGATCGTATTGGCATCCCAGTAATTATTGTTCCCCATAGTTCCATCCATATTCTCCTGTGTATCTGTCACAGTAGTACCTGATGACTGATCCATCTGCCACCAACAGACAAGGTTGGAGTTAGGTTCGTCATAGTCCATGTCCCTGGTGTAGACTCTAACATAGTCAATTTCAAAAGTTGAAGTTGCGCCTTCTCCGTCTATCTCAACCCAGCCAGCCAGACCATTGTTTAAAATAAGATACTCAGTACTAGCTGGAGCTTTAATGTCAGCAGGGTTGTAGCTATCCGGCTCATTCTCATACATACTTTCGGGGACATCATCATTCCGGAAGGTTGCATAGTTGTAGCCATCGACGTAGAAGAACATCTCATTCGGTTCCCATTTCACTGCGTAAACGTGGAAATCGTTATATGCAGTACTTGTTGGGCTGAAAGTATAGTAGGTATCAGCACCTTCGAAAAGACTTGACCAGCTAACGTGGTCTTCATCGTAATCGTTCCAGTGCATGTTTGCGCCAATCTTACCAATGGAATTATCTCTGTAGACATGTTCCATAATGTCGATTTCCGCATTAGGCCACCATGTGCCTCCTGAAGGCTCGGGCATCATCCAAAAAGCTGGAAAGCTACCGTTTCCAACGGGCAATTTAGCACTACATTCAAAGTAACCATAGGCCTGGTCAAATATATCATCGCTTTGAAGTTTGCCTGCGCCATAATGTTTTGTTGTCTCTGTGCCGGGATCGTAGTAATCATCGATAACATTATGTAATTTTAATGTTCCGTTGCTGATTGTATATACATTCGGATCGTCTGAAGGGAAATAATTGGGATAGCTATAGCTACTCCATGAGCCTATTTTCCATTTATTACTATCAGGGACGGTGCCTGTACTAAATTCATCGTGGAAAGTTAATATCCAGCCTGGCTTTCCCCATTCGTCTTCGGTATAAAAACTCCAGACATCACCTTCCCAGACATCGATGCCGTTTACTTCATCTATCCGCCAGTAATACGTTGAATCTGCACTCATACCATCTACGTAATAAGATGTGACCTCAACGTTATCCATAAACTCATCGCTTTCAGTATTTGCATCTGCTACACTGTTATAATCGGTTCCGAAATAAACATCATGCGATGCAGCACTTAGGCCAGCCGCCCATTCAAGGGTTACCTCAGAAGTACTGTAATGTGGCCAATCCGCGCCATCACCAGGCACAGGCGAATGCGAATAGTCACCAGCCAAAAGTTCAGCTAGATCATCAGCTGAAAGAGCTCTATCGTAAATCCTGAAATCTTTCATCTTACCTTCCATCTCACCCCAGAGAGTACGACCAATAGTGAAAGTTGTCATACCTGAGCACGAACCAGTCTTGCCTGTTCCTGATGCATAAACCTGGTCATCAACATACAACTTGTAAATGCCGGTATTGAAATCGATGGTTGTAGTGACTCTGATATAGTCGCCCCAACTCTTGCCAACCTCATCGAAAATAAAGTCTTCGTGGGTGTCGTTTAAAGCATTCCATGAATACTGATCAGCACCGCCAAAGAAATTACGCATATTGTAACTATCAGTGCACTCCATTGAAAAAATCCTGACACTATTGACATCTCTGCCATCATAAGGATAGTTCGTACCAGTATACTCATTGACATCCCATGTGACTAAATAAGAGAAAGTGGCTTCGTCAGCCAGATTCATATCAGCGATAAGGTCAGCACCGCTGTTAGCGAAAACGATACCGCTTGCGCCCCAGCTGCCGCCATCGAAATCAATTCCGCCGCCTTCGATCCATGTATCGCTGCCGCCTATAGTTCCGTCATTACCATTACCTGAAGAGTCAGCTACAGTGCTATCTACACCGTCATCCATTTTCCAATGGCCTACAAGACCCGTGGTAATGTCACCACAAGCACTGCCGACAAAAACCAACAACACTGCTAAAAACAATAATTTCTTACACATAATAAATCTCCTTTTAAATATATACGTTAATAAAAATTTACATTCAGCTGACAGCATTCAGCAAAGTATATATTCACCCTTCCACCGATTTAGTAAACTCATCTCCTTTCTCTTTTCTCAAAAATTATAATCTCCCTGCTATGCTCCTGTCAGCACTACAATTCTGACAATACAATATCCCTGCATAAAAAAACAAACGGTGTTGCTGCTCCCATACCCAAGTTGACAACCGCACCCTATTTCCAATCAGAGAACAAGTCAAGAAAATTTTTCTGAATTTTGAAGTTT
>JAGLTN010000215.1 GCA_023135255.1 Planctomycetota bacterium | reverse complement strand
AAAGCATTTTTTGTATATCTGTTTCTCGGCTAACTTCACAATCATTGGGCTATTCTACCATTTCCAATCTCCGAATACAAGGCTAAAGTGCTGTTTTGCACAAAAAACCCTACCTAACTTACGTTACACTCGGATAAAAGTTCATTATGGCTCATTGCCAATGTAATTATATATTTGAAAAAACCAGAATAATCCATGTAAATTTTCCCGTCAAAACAAAAAAGTTGTTTGCATTATTTGCCGAATATTGTTAATATTCTCGTCTTAAATCCGGAGCAGTGGCAGAGTGGTTGATCGCGACGGTCTTGAAAACCGTTTTACCGCAAGGTAACGGGGGTTCGAATCCCTCCTGCTCCGTTAGTTTGACATGTGAAAACAGGTGGTTCTTTTTATTACCTAAGTCTGCCATGTGTTGTGATTTATGCCCATGTTGTAATTCGACATTTTTGTTCCTTCCTATTTTGTTTTTTTTGTGCCATTCGTAGAAATCTGGTTACTATCAAAGTAAGCGTTTTTTGCAAGTTCTTTGTACACAGATTTGTCACTTACCACTGGCAAATTATCAGTTCCTGTTTTCAAAGCCACTGATTTATTCTCATTGATTTCATCTTTATTTAGACTTGGCAGTTTAGGCATAGAATCAAGTGCAGCTCTTTCGTCATACAAACCAATATGCGTATAAGTATCCATCGTCAGTCCAATTGTGCTATGCCTTAATAGAGATTGTGCAACTTTAGGAGATACGCCGCTTTGATTGAGGATACTTGCAAAGCTATGCCTCAATGAATGGAAATCTGCGAATCGGCCAGCAGCATCTTCATATTCAATCCCAGCCGCTTCGAGGTCCTTCTTTAGCATACTGGCACCCTTATTAGGATTAAAAGTTGGAAACAGTTTAGCATGATCCTCAGCTTGTAATTCAGTTTTCCAAACATCCAATTGCCCTGCCATATCCAAACGTAATGGTTGGGTATCATCCCTTCGATGTTTGCTGTATGCTGCTGCGACTGTCACACACGGATTAGAAGCACTCAGGTTAAATGACTGCCATGTAAGTGATGCTAATTCATTTGCCCTGAATCCAGTATTGACAGTAAGTGTATAAAGCATAACCCGCTCTTTGGCTGTCATACAGTGATGCTTTGATTCTTTAGCAGTGGTCTCAAGAAGCCGATTTAACTCATCAGTCGTTAACGCACGCCTTGGATGGCGTATATCCGTTTTAGGGTTCTGGCCTTGAAGATAAGCCAAAGGATTTTCATCAGTTCTATTATCAGCTACCAACCAGCGACAAAATTGCTTGGTCGCTTGCAAATAAAAATTACTGCTGCGTATGCTCAAACCGTCCCTTCTGCGACTGTTTCCCCTAAACGGCCGCTTTTACCTTTCTTAGAAAAGCTGGACAAACGAATACCAAAAAGATGGAGTGACAGCAAAGAGAAATTTGTTCAGGATGATGATTGGCTATTGTTAAATATTGATAACAGGTGAATTTCACGGCTCTTGGCAAAGCCAGCAAAGATTATACCGATGGCATTTGAGTTGAGTTGTTCTGAAATAATGGGAATGGACAGCTCAAAACTGCTTTAAACCAGCTTATAGAATCTCACAGGACCGCTCTCAGATGTATTTTACGCTTGTAGAATCGGCGATCTATCCTTGAGGCATACGTATAGCCTATTGTTATAATTCAGGCTTAAAATTTGTTAAAACACGTGCCTGGAGCTTAATAGAATGATGGAAGGTAAGAATGATTGTCGCTGATAACTAAATCGTTAATCCTTATTTTTCAGTGAGATACAAGTGTTTTTGGGGTGTCCCATTAACGCTTGACTACTACAGACGGGACGCTTACCATAGAGCGGAACAAGGAAATCGTGTTTACACCAATACGCGAAAAGGGCGCTAAGAGGTCGCCGCGATTTGCGATTGAACGCGGCGAGAACGTTGGGTATCACTGGCAGAACTTTATAGAGTGCTGCAGGAAGCGGGATAAGAATACTAACAGCCCGATGGACCTTGCGTTTCGGACGCAGACGCCGCTGCATATGGCGATGCTGGGGTACAAGGCGGGCAGGACAGCGAAGTTTGACGCTGATAAGATGTCAATAATATTGTAATATGAATGAGCGATAATAATGTTTGAAACGAAGAAACTTACAAGGCGTCGGTTTGTGCAAACGGCAGGAACGGTCGCGGCGGCGGTTACTGTAGGCAGTGCCGCTAACGGAACAAGTCCAGCAAATATTAAGACTAAAGGGAGTAAATCAATGAGCAGTAATATTAAGATCGGTGTAAATATGGAGTTTGTTCGACATGCGGACAAGTCCTTTGAATGGGGGATTGAAAAGGCCGCCCAGATCGGCTATGAATATGTCGAACCGATGGTACACTGGGGGCGTGAGCTTTTGAGCGAGGCCGGATATTTTCACAGTGTGTCAATGCTTGACGATCCTTACAGGGTTAAGCGCGCTTGTGAAAAAGCGGGGATCAAGCTTTCGGGGCTGTCTGCACATACTCCATTGTGTAAGCCGGAGATCAGTACTGAATACCTTAAGCAGGCTATCCGATTCGCGGCAGAGTGCGGAGCACCGATCGTTAATACTGACGAAGGTCCCAAGCCAAAATGGACTACGATAGAGGAGGACCATGTTCTGATGCGGTATACTCTGGCTGAGGCAGCAGCAGTCGCGGAGCCAAGGGGGATCAAGATTGGTCTGGAGATGCACCAGCAGTACAGCAAGACTCCGAAGGGTCTTGAGAGGATATACAAGCTGGTAGATTCTCCCGCTATCGGTATCAATTTTGATATGGGTAACAGTTATCTCGGCGGTCAGGATCCTTACGTCTGGCTGGAAGATGTCAAGGGTGATCTGGTACATATGCACGCAAAGGATATCGCGATGGAACAGTCAAAGGCCGAGCGAGGCAAGGTTACCGGAACGCCGATCGGGTGCGCGTGTGGCGACGGTGTTATCGATTGGAAAAAAACCATAGATATATGCAAGACCATCGGTAGTGAAATAGTGTTCAGCGTGGAATGCGGCACGATAGAACAGGCCGAAACAAGCTACAAATATCTCAAAGGATTATTGTAAAATCCAATATCAAAGATTAAATATCAGGAACATTTTAGAAGAATGTATAGCAAGCTTTTTTTGACGTATTTTTTGAGGAATTGAGATGGACATGGAAGCTTTATATCAGCAAAGACTGAAACGTTATGTTACCGCGATGCGCAACGAAAAGCCGGACATGATCCCGATTCGCCCTTTCGCTGCGGAGTTTACGGCAAAGTATGCGGGGTATACTTGTCAGCAGGTCACTCAGGATTATAATCTTGCGTTTGACGCTGCGTGCAAGACCGCAGGCGATTTCGATTTCGATGCTGTTGTAGGCAACATGGTATATGTCTGGTCGGGGCTTACCCAGGCGATAGGATTGAAATACTATGCCATTCCGGGTATCGAGATCGGTGAGAACATCGGTTTCCAGTACCTGGAGCCAGGCGAAGAAGAAGCGTTTATGAAGCCGGACGAATACGACCAGTTGATCGAGGACCCGACGGGTTTTCTGTTTAACGTATGGCTGCCTCGCGTAAGCAATGACGTTTGCGAGATCGGGTCGCCTTCGACGTATCGCAATAACCTTTCGTTTCTCAAGGGCGGGATGGCGATGATGAATTACTTTTCGTCATTTCCCGGGCAGGGTCAAAGACTTCGCACGGAGTGCGGAGCGGTCTCTGCGATATCCGGCATACTGAAGGCGCCAATGGATATACTTGCTGACAAGCTTCGTGGTTATCTCGGTCTTTGTAACGATTTGTGCGAAAGGCCCGAGAAGGTTCTTGCGGCGTGTGAGTCACTTATGCCTCACCTTGCTCACGTTGCTCTGTCCGGCGCCGATCCGGACAAAAATGTTCCCATTGCAATCTGGATGCACCGCGGGTGTGTGCCTTTTATCTCGCACGATAATTTCGATAAGATATACTGGGCAACTCTCAAGCCAATCATCGAAGAAATATGGTCGAGGGGGCATCAGACGCTGTTCTATGCGGAAGGAAAGTGGGACGCTCACCTGGAGGCGTTCGCGACCTTGCCGGAGAAAAGCATCGTATTTCATATAGATCAAAGTGACGTTTTCAAGGTACATGAGGTACTCGGTGAAAAATTCGCGATATCCGGCGGCATCCCAAACGCACTACTGAGCTATGGCAGCCAGGACGAGGTCAGAGGGTACTGCAAAAAAGTAATCGATTGCGTCGCACAGGACGGTGGGTATATTATGGATGCCAGCGCGATCATTCAGAATGACGCGAGCATAGAAAATATTAAAGCGATGACGGATTTTGTCCGTGAATATGGAGTGTACTAATGAAAGAGACAAGAAAACAGCCGGGAACGTGTATACCGTGGCAGCAGAAGCTAAAAGAACTTGGCGAGATCAAAGGCGATGAAGAACTGATCAGGAAGATATGGCAGGACAACGACGCACTGGCATACATATATATATGGCACTGCCTGCTTTCGTTCTAAAGGGTTCGAGTTCCTTTGGGCTTTACAGTTTCAAGTCCGGGTTTTCGGCTCCAAAATGTTTCAGCATTACTATCGGATCCGCCTTGGAAAGATTGACGATCCTGACGCCCGCCTTTGCCGCATCTTCACTGACAAAGTATTCATCATAGGTAAGTTGTCCATAGCGAATCAGTGCAGGTGTTTCAATATCCCAGACGCCCATTGTACCATGACCCTGCATGAGTATCATACCATATGCGGCAGCATCTTTTATAGTAACAGCAGCACCGGGCAAAACAGTAAGCTCCTTTGCACTGAAGGCAAGGGACTTATAACATATCCAGTTTTCGATATAACCGGCTTTTTTCATTTGCTCAACGGGTCCGACTGGTTCGGGCCGCATGAAGCGATT
>JAGLTN010000214.1 GCA_023135255.1 Planctomycetota bacterium | reverse complement strand
CAGAATTTGCAGTTTCTTGTGCATATATTACCGAGGATCAAAACCGTTGCGGTTCCTCTGTCCCAACACTCGCCCCTGTTTGGGCAATTCGCATTTGAACAAATAGTCTCTAAGCCCAGTTTTTTTAAAAGCTGGTCAGTGTTATTATATGTTTGACTGCAGGGCAGGGGTCTTTTAAGCCATGTCGGCAGTTTACGTTTTTTTTTCATGATCAAATGTGCCTTTGCACGAAAAAGTTTCTATCAATATTTCTCGTAGTATATTTTTTGTTTTTTCCATCGAGTGCTTAACCTTGGTCTCCCTGTAAACCGAAGTCATCTTAACGCTCTCAAGGCCGCAGGGAATAATATTATCGAAAATAGATAAGTCGTTGTAAATATTTACCGCCAGGCCATGGAAAGTCACAGCTCGGCTTACCCGCACACCCACCGAAGCGATCTTTTTTTCCCCAATCCATATCCCCGGAAACCCTTTTTTTCTGTTGGTCTCTACATTTAACTCTTTTAAAAGCTTTATTGTTACACTTTCAAGCTCGTGCACATAATCACTTATGCCGAGCTTAAGCTCTTTAAGATTGAGAATCGGGTATAATACTAACTGTCCCGGATTGTGGGCGGTTGCTCCTCCTCCTCTGCGAATTTCCACAATATCAATATTTTTCTCCCTTAGTCGTTTTCTGTCTATAAGAAATTTATTTTTTTCTTCTCTTACCCCTAACGTTATTACCGGAAGATGCTCGACAAGCAAAACAGTATTTACGATTTTCTTATCGTACCGTTTTTGCCACAATTCTTTCTGGAGCTTGAGAGTCTGCCGGTAGTCTGTCAGGCCTAAGTCTCGTATTTCAAGCTCAGGTTTTTTATGGTCTTGGAGGCACATGTATACTAATCCCGAACGCATCTTCCCATGCTTCCTTTAAAACTTCGGAAACAGTCGGATGAGCAAAACAGATATCAGTTATTTTTTCGGTAGTTCCTATTAACGCTCTTGCAGCCGCCAGCATTTCTGTAACAGTCGCACCTACCATTGTCACACCCATTATTTTGTCGTCAGCTTTATTGCGGATAACCCGCACTTCTCCTGCGCTTTCATTGTGAGCTACACTTCTGCCGTTAGATTTGAACATTGCTTTGCCGACAACGGTTTCAATCCCTTCCTTTGCGCATCTTGTTTCATTTTTACCGATCGAAGCGACTTCTGGGAATGTGTAAACCGCTCTTGGTATCAGGCTGTAATCGCCCATAGCTTCGTCGCCGCCGGTAGCATTTACCGCTGCCACTTCAGCCTCTGAAAATGCGCCATGTGCAAGATAGGTCGTACCAACAACATCGCCGATAGCGTAAACGTTCCTGACGTTTGTTTCCATTTTTTCATTAACTTCAATAACAGAGCCTTTCGTTTTCAATCCAAGGCTGTCAACTGTTTCCTTATCGCAGGCAGCTTTTCTTCCAACCGCCACAAGAACCTTTTCAGCGTCAATCGTTTGGCCGTTATCGAGCGAAACTTTGCCAATACCTCCGGCAACTTCAACTCCGGTCACCTTTTGCCCTGCGAGTGTTTCAATCCCAAGTTTCTTAAACTCTCTTGTGATCATTTTGCCTACCCATGGGTCTTCGTTCGGCAATATGCTCTCAAGTGCTTCAACGATAGTTACTTTTGCCCCGACAGTTGCATAAACACAAGCCATCTCACAACCAATAACTCCGCCGCCGATGATCACCATAGATTTAGGCACTTCTTCCAAAGCCAGGGTTTCTTTGCTGCTGATAATAGTTTCTCCGTCAAACGGAAATGCTGGTATCTCCATCGGCTGTGAACCTGTAGCAAGAATGATGCTTTTGGTTTCGATCTCTACCGCAGCCGAATCTGATATGATTTCAACCTTATTAGCTGACTTAGCGATTCCGGTTCCCTGGAATATTTTTATCTTATTAGCCTGCACCAGAGAGGTAACGCCTTTACGAAAACCTGCGACTATCGCCTCTTTTCTTGCCTGCATTTTAGACCAATTTGGGCTTATATTGCCATCGATCACAACGCCCATAAGGTTAGAATATTTCGCCAGCGTCAAAAAATGTGCAGAACCCAGCAAAGCTTTAGATGGTATACAGCCGCAGTTCAGACATGTTCCACCCATATCGCTTTTTTCAATTATAGCTGTTGCTGCGCCTTTTTGGGCGCACCTGATCGCCGCTGAATAACCGCCGGGCCCAGAGCCTATAACCACTACATCAAATTTTTCTGCCATTGTGTTTCCTTAGAAAATTTAATTCTTCAGCTACTATAGCAGAAATTGCTTTCTTATTAAACTGAACATTTATTTTTTTAAGCCCAAACGAACACGACCGAACCTATTGGTATACCCTTGAGGGTAGTAAATGCCCGCGAATAAATCCGTAACTTGTTATTTGTGACTTATTTACCCGTGGATAAACGGTAAAATTCAATTGCGATCAGTATATGTCGGTGGCTTAGGATCCAACCAGTCCACAACTTCATCTTTTATCGCATAAGCTAAAAAATGATTGCCCAAAGGCGTATGATGGGCAATATTGTAAAAACGTCTGGAGTACTCTTCAGCGGAGATGCGGAAATTCTTAAACTCTATTGCGTGTTTTGCCAGGCTATCGACATAAAGTATACTATTGTCTTTCAGGAATTTTATGAATTTAGCGTCAAATCGTTCACCCGTCTTCAAAAATCTTACAAGGTTTGGTTGTCCGTAGCTCAAAACTATCATTAGTTTTTTGTTATTTTTCTTAGTAAAATCAACAGCCTTTTTAATCGTATATATGCTGGCTTTGATAGCGCATCTTGTGAAAAGCTCATCCGCTATTTTTTTGCAGTCTCGCGGATTATTAAAATCACCTTTGATACCGAACAATTTACATAGCTGTTTTATCTCAGTATCAAATTCGAACCTGCCGGTTTTTTGTGCCATTGCTATCTGAACTACCAGGTCATCTTTAAAGTTTTCGTAAACATGCTGCTCATCGCAGAGCTTATAAAGCGATTTTCCAGTTGGGTACGGGTTTGGTTTTTCTATTATTTCGCCGGTTTGGGGATTGAGCCGCAGATGTACCCACGGATTTGCATGGAGCATCCCTTTGTCAATCTGCTGGAGTGTTTTGTCATCGTTTTCCCTGATCGCATCGCGCCAGACGCCGCAGAATACCCATCGCCATTTAAGAATATTACGATAGTGGTCATCATCAAAAACATTCAATATTACATACTCAGCTGACTGGCGGGTTTGTTCTTCTCTCACCATTCTTCGGTACGCATGGTAAACGCCATAGCCGCCGATACCGTAATTTCGTATAGGCTCGGCAATATGAGCTGCCAGCATTTCCTGCCAGGTCTCGCCGTCACTGACTTCCTGGCAGTATGTAAAACTGTCGCCATACGTATTTATCCTGCAAGGCACGTCTGCGTAATTGACCATCTTTCGCTGGCCGGTTTTTTCAAAACTCGCAAAGCTTAAAGAACCATCAATACCGTCCCGAACTTTGCTGTCGCGAAGCCTGTAACCAAGTTCCGAATCAAAACAGGCCCAGTCGTTACTTTTCGGGTCAAGGAATTTGTCAACATCTTTGCGTCTCAGAACGCCTTTACTTAAAAACTCCCTCGTAGTCATTTTATTATCCCCATAGGCTAAAGCGTTAGATAGTATACCAAGACTGCTCAGGCAAAGGATGCCGCTTGCCGAGGTCTTCATAAAACTACGTCGATTCATATTATATCTCCTGGTTTATTAAAAAGTTTATTTAATAATACTGCAATGGCCAGCATCGAACATTCTGACCCCGCCGGTTTCGAGCTGAACTATCAGCCCTTTCTGCGGGTCAATGCCGATACAGTTGCCGATAAAGTTTTTACCGTTATAACTAAGTTCGATTCTCTGGTTAAGCTGGACGCTTCTGCTGCACCACTGCTGAGTAATCATCTTTTTGTTTTTTTCAATTTTGCCAAGCCAATAGTCAAGGCCGACCAGAATCCTTTTTGCAACTGATATCCGGTCACAAACATTGCCGCTGGCAATATCAAGACTGGTAGCAATATTTTCTATCTGTTTGTCAAAGGCCTCTTTCTGCTGATGGCAATTTATTCCTATTCCAATAACAAAGCTGTTTCGGCCTTGAATTTTCTTAGATTCTATAAGTATACCGGCAAGTTTTTTGCTGTTTACTATTATGTCGTTAGGCCATTTTATTTTTACCTGATGTTTCCCAACTTTGTCGATAGCTTCTGCGATCGCAACCGCACAAGTCAGAGACAAAGTCTCCGCGTCAAAATCACTATCAGCCAA
Organism: Planctomycetota bacterium; assembly: GCA_023135255.1. GTDB lineage: Bacteria > Planctomycetota > Phycisphaerae > Sedimentisphaerales > Anaerobacaceae > JAGLTN01. Next base: position 623 of record JAGLTN010000214.1, on the reverse strand, counting down.
TAAAACAGAAAAAAGCAGACTCTGTCCAGGCTCATCCAACCATCTGTTGCCGTTTCTGCCTCTGCCTGCGGATTGTTTTTCAGCAAAAATCACCAGTCCGTCATTATTTTCATTTAAGGCATATTCCCAGGCAACGTCATTCGTACTCGAAGTACTTGAAAATATAACAATATCAGTTCCGATTCTTTTGCAAAGCAGATTTTCTTTTATCTTATCACAGTCGAGCTTGTCATTAAAATTCATAGCTGTTTACCTGTCCAACCCGATATCAACAGCTGTTGCCGAATGTGTGATTGCTCCGATAGCTATCCTGTCTATGCCGCAATTTGCTATCGCTGAGACCGAATTCAGGTTGATGTTCCCGGAAGCCTCAAGTAACGGCTTTTTGCCCTTGCCTCTTATCTTATTTCTAATCTCTACTGCATGTTTAAGCTGCCATTGCCCCATGTTATCCAACAGAATTATATCTATGCCATCAATCTTGATAACATGGTTCAGCTGGTTGTCAACATGGTCAACCTCAACCGCTACAAATTTAACACCCTTGACTTTTCTTGCTTCTTCGACAATTTTCTTTAGCTTCGGATAGAAGTTCCTACCAAGCTGAGCGATGTGATTATCTT
>JAGLTN010000213.1 GCA_023135255.1 Planctomycetota bacterium | reverse complement strand
TATTCTGCAGAACGGCGACAGTTATGCTATTGTAAAACGCTGCAGCAGTGCTGAATTGGAGGAAGGTGACAAGCTTATTTGTGACCTGCAATCTAAAGGCACAAAAGAGGCCTATAACTCAACTAAAAAGCAGAAAATGATTTTGAAGGTTGAGTTCTTCGGTCTTACAAGGAGAGAAGCAGTAGAAAAATATTACGAGCTTTGCGGTTTGTAAAAAAATACTGCTATTAAATGCATTAACGGAATAATAAAACATTACATAACTTAGCTACGGGAAGTCCCGTAGTTTTTTTTATTCCTATAATCACAAATCCAGGTTCCAAGACCAACGTCAGCTTATAGGACGTTACTGTTTCTTGATTAAAAAATTTCATCCAAAGCCTTATAAAAATCTTCCATCACAACATTGTAAAAGCGATTATAATAATGAGGATAATAGAATTTAAATTTTTCATCAGCATCGAGTAACTGATAAACCTTACCAACATATTCGCAGCATTTTTTAATATCAGCAATGTCAGCATCGCGATCCAGCTTTGGCGCGATAATAGCGACAGGCCTTGGTGCAATAGATGCAATTATCTCATCAAAATCTACGGGTACTTGCTTTTCATGTCCGATAAAAAATCCCAATCGAGGAATTAAGCCATGAAGGTGGGAATAAGCCTTGACGCCTTCAATGTCTTTATTTTCTCCTGATGTTCTGAGCGGGGTAAAGCCGCACACCGAAATTACCCCCGCGATTCTCTCATCGGTCGCTGCTGAATACAAAGCTACTGTTGCCCCCAGACTGTAACCTGCTATAAAGATTTTTTTGCTGTCGATAGACTCTATCTTAGAAAGCTCATCAATAGCGAACTTAACGTCCGATATCGTCCGTCCCATTTCAGACCACCTAGGCCAGCGGTTGTAAAAATCCCTGCCTTCGATCATTCTGGTCCCATAACCTATCTGGTCGAATATATAAACCGCAAAACCTTTTCGGACTAACTTGTCGATCATATCTGATTTGCCCCTGACACAGCCAGTGGTATGAGCATACTCATGCAGATAAATTATAACAGGGCAGTTCTTCTTGCCTTTTGGTATATAAAGCCTGCCGAAAAGAAGATCTTTTGTTATGTGAGCCGCTTTTATCTCAGGCCAATTAAGGTTAATGACACTTCTCAACGCATCAGCCTGAATATCCGGACATATCAAATCAGGCTTGTTGCCAAGAATAAAACTGATATTTTCTTTTATCTTCTTTCTTTTTTCCTGCCACTGGTCAGCGGTAATTATTTGTCTGCCTTGGCTGTCTTTCAAAAGATCATCAGCTGTTTTAGCGGGAAATTTTGCAGGTTCAATGTTTTCTTTGCTCAGGCCTTTCCATTTTTCAAAAGAGTAGTCATAGTAAAGTTTATTTGCAGGCCTGATGTTGCCCCTGTTGAAAGCATAATCGAAAAAGTCCAGAAATCTTTCATAATCCCTCGCTGCTGGCTTATGGTATCCGAACCTAAGATCAATTGCGATATTATTACCTGCCCCCAGAAAATCGTAAGCTTTCTTAGCTGATTTATATGCAAGCTCAACTCCCAGCGGATTGCCCTGCGATTCTGTGAATGAAGAAGCTAACATCAAATGCCTCGGCGCCACCAATGCCATCACAAGATTCTGGTCTACCGGCAGTTTATGCTCTCTACCAACAAAAAATCTCAATCTGGGATGAAACCAGTTCGGAAAATTTCTCGTTATAGCTTCGATCGATTCATTGTTATATTTCTCGGATGTGTAGCGGTAAGGGTTTGATTCACCAGTGAGGCCGCTGACCGGAACAGCTGCGGTTATTCTTTCATCAAACGCTGCCGCCAGCAGAGAAGCTTTGCCGTTTCGCGATAGCCCGGTAATGCCGATCTGCTTTTTATTTGCCATCTCAAGCGTATAAATATGGTCAACCGCTCTGCTTGCCGCCCATGCCCATCTCATCAGACAGCTGAAATCATATTGAGGATACCAGATGTCGAGGTATTTTTCAGCGTCATCTTCATAGCCATACTTCGGGTCGGTTGCGGTATATCTGCAAACCATATATCCTCTTGCTATCGCAGCATGTGCCCAGCAGTTAAGCTCTTTTTTCCATTGTGTTAAAAATACAGGGAAAGGCCCATTGCTGGCAGGGATAAGCAAATTCAAATGCAGCTTAGCTTTATGCTCAGGACCAAAACTTAAAAGTACAACCCTTTCTGTTACTTGCCCAATTATCTTTTCACTGATTATTTCAGCTTTGAGGTTTTCAGGAGCAGGGGGGAAAGTACCTGAAATCCAGAGCTTTACCTGTTGTTTTATCCACTGCCGTTTTTCCTGCCATTGCTGGGAGGTTTCAATCGGTATGTTCTTACCCCCTTCGTCAAGTATCAAAGGTTCGGGCAGAAATGGCAATGAAGGCATCGAATTAAAATCAGGAGGCAACTCACCAGTTCGCTTTTGCCAGCTTGTCCAGTTCTTATCTATCGGCGAAATTCTCCGCTCAGATTGCCTGTCCTTGGGCAAAACATCTTTAAGCTGTTTCAAAAAGGCTTTTCGATTTTCAATATTATCCGCAGCTGCCAAGCAGACCAGCACCAGCAAACAAATACATACAGAAGTTTTGATTTTCCCTGAAACCATGTCGAACTCCTTAATTCTAAAAAATCACAGTATTTTCAAATGGGAAATCCAACTACAGCTGACAGTAACATAAATGATAAGGTAATTATTTTTGAGGGCATTATTCTCAAATCTTAATCATCATCAACCAAAACGTCTTTGTTAACTTCGTTGCTTAGTTTGATTTTTTCTTTAACATTAATCGTGTTATTATCATCAACAACAATTTTCTCATTATTTTTGCCATTTATACCAACGAAAGTTCCACAGCCTTTTTGCGGATTGCAGTTATGAATATAGGCATTGCTTACATCTGTCAGTTCTATCGCAGGATACTTTTCGTTAAAATTTCTCCCTCTAAAGCCCATCACCTCAAGGCCGGTGACATTTTGACAGGCGATAGCACTTCTCCACGCCCCACCTGCGGTGGCGTCCCATTTTACATTAACATTATTCATTAGTAACCCATCCACATCATGGGCGTAAACAGCATGTGGGATCGGAGTCCACCCGCTCCAGCCGGGCCTCCATGAAGTTGCATCAGGTTTTTTAAGCCATTGTTTGCCGTAAAGGATCAGGCTAATATTATTAAGCGAAATGTTTTCAATTTTCTTGTTACCCATGCCACCTATATAAGAGGCATTCCTGCCATAGGCAGTGACATTATTAATTGAAATATCTTTTATAAACCCTTTGTGCCCTCCCAGGCGTGCCTTACCAAGCCACATAAAAATTGGATAATTAACCTTATCCATTACAATATCAGAAAAGTTAAGCCTTTCTATCTTGGCACCTTCATCTATCTTTACACCGAACGAATTTTTTGTTGGCAATATCGAGACAATGTCAATTCCGGTATCCGTATCAAAGATCGTCAGGTTCGAAAAAGTGCAATCCCGTATTGGGCTGTCACCTTCATACCCAACACGGATCGCACAGCAGGAGGTTCTTAAGTTGCAATTTGTGACCGTGATCTTCTCGCACGCCTTTTTTTCACAAAGCCGATATGAATCACTTTTCAAAGCGATCGCATCGTCGCCGGTGTCTATATAACAATTGGAAATTCTCACATTGCTGCAACAGTCGATATCAATCCCATCAGTGTTCGGGCTATTGTGCGGGTTAATAATACTGATCCCTTCGATATTCACATTATCGCAACCCAAAAGCCAGATGTTATAACAGGCGGAATCCTTTATCGTAATATCCTTTATAGTGATATTGTTCGATTTTCTCATGTGAATAGTTTTAGGCCTGACAGGCTTGAGATTCGTTGCCCAGTACGCATCCCCGTTGCCATTGATTGTTCCCTGTCCTTCGATGGTGACATTTTTAACTTCATTGCCGTAAAACAGAAAATGAGGCTTAGCGTCACTGTAGCAGACCTTAATATCTTCATAGTCCTCAATTTTTCTGCTGCCCCAGATCGTTGCACCTGCTTCAAGCTTTAAGATGATATTGTCTTTGAGGAAAATTGTTCCGCTAAGATAGTCGCCAGTAGGGAAATAGACGGTGCCACCCCCACTATCGTAACAACTGTCAATAGCTTTTTGAATTCCTTCGCTGCACTCGGTTTTGCCGTCTTTGAAAGCCCCAAAGTTCACTACGCTCACAACTTTAGCTCGACAAATTGAAACATTTGCCATTGCAATCAAACCTGATAGCAGCAATAATCCTGACCTTGATAAATTTCTCATGTGCAACCCCTTTGCAAATGTGCTTCTATCTTATTTTTTAAAACTCTGCATTTAGCTTGCGGGTCACTGTCTTCTGTTACTGCCGAACACACCGCTACCGCCGTTACGCCGAGCCGAAGCAGCTGTTCTATATTTTCAAAGTTGATCCCGCCTATAGCGACACTTGCAATACCTGCATCTTTGAGTCTTTCTATCGCCTGCTTAATGTACTCAGAGCCCGCAACTTTTATATCCGGCTTAGTAGTTGTTGCAAACGCAGGCCCGATAGCGACGTAAGTTGGATTTAATTGGCAGGCCTTTTCAAGCTCTTTAATATTGTGCGTACTTAACCCGATTATCATAGGCTTTAGCATTAGCTGCCTTGCTTTGTCTATAGGCAGATCGTTTTGTCCCAGGTGAACTCCATCAGCATCGCTTGCAATTGCAATATCAACCCGGTCATTGATTATGCTCATGATATTATTGTCTTTGCAGAGATTGACAAATTTTGATGCAAGTTCAAAAAGCAAATCGTCTTCAAGCCCTTTTGTCCTAAGCTGAATACAGTCGGCCCCGCCGCAAGCGCACTGTTGCGTAAGTCTTTTAACTTCAGCGAAGTCATTGCTTGTGATTAAAACGTAAAGTTTGATACCTTTGAATTTTTCAAAAGGCCCACAATATAAAATAATATCTTTTTCAAGCGTATATGACTGGTACCTTATCATTTCGATTTTTTCAGCGATATTCGGGGCAAAAATTTGCGTCATTTCTGATATTGCCCTTAAAGCTTCCGGCACCCTTTTGCAGGCAGCGGTTAAAGCATCAGTCAGACCTTTTCTATTGAGCTGTTTTTCGATTTTCTGCCCAACACCCACATCATTTGTGGTATCTCTGCTGATTATCAGCCTGGTTGGTTCTATTTTGCCGACAGCATCACAGAGTAAATGGCGAAGCTGTTTTGCTGTTGCCGATAATTGGCTGTTATTTAAGTAAAACCTGCAATATTCCTCAATTACCCGCAGTCCCTCGCGACCACGATTAAAATTAGCATCGATAATTCTGTAAATACTCTTTTCCACAACTGTAAGATTATACGCTAAAGAATGATTGAATTTAAGCTAAAAGACTATTTTATGTTCATTTGTGAGTGTTTTATTGATTTCTGTTGGAGAATTGATAAAAAAAAGACCGAGATCACCCATCCTCCGGCGTAATCTCAGTCCAAAAGTTGTATCAAAGCTGACATGAGCCAACTTTGCTTATTAACGGAATCGGGCGGACTCATCCTCCTCCAATATTAGTTTTAGGACGTCCGCCCAATGTCGTCACCTGTTAGGCTGGACTTAGTATCAGCAAAGGCCATGCCATGTTCTGGTAATATTAAAAAAAACAAATCTGATATCAGGCAAGAGCTTTCAACATAACCATTTACGCAACCAATGAAAAGATGCAGTTTTTATATTTCAAAAAGTCTTATTTTAACAGCATGTTGTTTTTTTTAAACATGGCTATCTTTCTTTTGCCCTATTTTTACATTGTTTGGGTAGTTAAAGTTGCTTTAAACGATATTTCTGGCCAATGTTTATAAAAAGCAACATGCCCTGTGATAAAAATAAACACATTTAAGGATTTTAAAAAGGATTACAATGGTCCTGTAAAAAGGCAAAAGCGATGAATAATCAGCAAAAAACTTATCTGTGTATAGCTATAAGCACGATTTGAAATTAGCTAACCGCTTGGTTTTAGAAGCTATCAAAACAGTCTTTTAAAGGCACTTCTGCACGTGCGGTGTATTTATCAGCAGCCCCATAGTAGATGATGATTTTTTCTTTTTCTTCCAGGCAGCCGCAACTAAAGACCGCATTTCCAAAAAAACCCTCAAGTTCATAGTCTGCTTGTGGTTTAAGTATAGGTTTTTTGCTTTTGGCGAGAACTCTGGATGGATCGTTAATGTCCAGCAAAAGTGCTCCCAGACTATAGCAATTTTCCTTGTCAGCGGCATGGTATATTTCTAACCAACCCTGATCAGTTTTGAAAGGTACTGCACCTGCGCCGACTTTGAGATTGTCCCAGCTTTTCTGGTCAGCGCCGAGCAGGTGTTTATGTTGGCCCCAGAACAGCAGGTCAGGCGATTTTGCGATCCACATGTCATGTTTACTGAAGAGCGGCGTTACAGGTCTGGTAATGGCGTAATAGCTACCTTTTATCTTTTCAGGGAATAATACAACATCTTTATTATCAGGACAGCTAATTATGCCGAGTCTTTCAAAATTCTTAAAATCATTCGTTTTGGCCAAACATGTAATTACCCCCATGGGTGAAACAGCGACATAAGTAATGTAATATTCATTATCTATACGCGTTATTCTAGCATCTTCCAGGCCGAAAGTTTCATAATTGTTTGCCGGGAAAAGCACTTCGGATGTATCGATATCAAAATTTATGCCGTCTTTGCTGCGTGCAACCTGAAAATATGATATTGACGTGAGAAACACTTCGTTTGCGGCATAGATAATCCGGGGGTCATCGAAGTTGCTGTCCGGGCAGTCTCTGGAAATTTCCTTTATTTCTATTTCATTGCTCTGAGCGTTGTATATTGGCACAAGTTCAAAATCAGGATGCGGATTTATAGGTCTTTGGGCGACTCTCAACAGCAATATTATTTCATCATTAAAACGTGTTACAGCAGGGTTAAACGTACCTATAACTTCAAAATCTGTTCTTAGAGGAGGTATGTCTTTGGGGCGTATAACAGGATTCTCAGGGCATCTTAATGTTGCCATTGTATTCGCTCCTAATTAATGTCGAAAAGTATAACGTAATATTAGCTTTTGCAGAAGTTTATGCAAGAAAATTCAGTTTGTATCAATTTTTATAAAAGTTAGGCCAAAAGCTCAAAAAAGGGCTTAATCTTCTAAAAAGGCTTTTGCGGTAGTAATTTAATGTAAAATCTGCTATAATAAGGTGTCTATCTTGGTGTATTGGCGATTATTGAGGTTTACTTATTTTACCAATTGGTAGGTCGATGTAGATGTGTTGATGGTGTAATTATTTATACAATTGTCTAAAAGGTGTTGGTATTAATGAAAATATCTATTTTTAAAACAATATTTCTAATATTGTTCACCTTTTCAGGCAACTGTTGTTTGGCGAGTTTTGAAGGTGACATTACCGGCAATTGTAATGTCGATTTTGAAGATTTAGATTTGATGTCTCAGCAATGGTTGCAAATCGGTGACGGGGAGGTTAGCTTATCTTCACATTGGAAATTTGATGCTGATAGTGGTGATGTTGCGTATGATAGTGTTGGCGGTAACTATGTCATGATATACGGAGCCCAGTGGGTTGAAGGAAAATTTGGTTCAGCTTTGAATTTTACACAACAGGGCAGCAAAATCAATATCCCGCAGATTGAGCTTATCTCTAATTACAGTATCAGCTTCTGGGCTAAGAAAACGCCAAATGCTTATGTGACATTGTACCCGACCTCAGCAATGGTTTTTGGTGATGACAGCGTGACAGCAGATTATTTTTATATGCTCGAAGAGAGAGAAGCCAAGTTTAGAAATTTTGTCAGCGATGCGGTAGTCTGGGATCTCGATACTGATTTCGCGGATAGGTGGCGGTTTGTTACTCTTGTTGCCGGCGAAGATGAGATCGAATTATTCCTCGATGGCGTTCCGCAGGGCGAAAGGCAGATCGATCCTCATATTTATATTAAGCAGATCGGCGCAGGACATTCGACAGTCAGTTACAACTTTAAGGGTACTATTGACGATTTTCGTGTATATAACAGAAAGCTGAGCCTGGAAGAAATATGGTCACTTAGAAACCGTGCATCATCGGTAGCCAAAAGAGCGGATCTTGATAATTCCGAAACCGTAGATATGAAAGATTTTTCCATTTTGGCGGATAGCTGGAATGATCAGGTAATCCAGCCTTTGGTTATAAGTGAATTCATGGCCAGTAATGAGGAAACTTTTTTTGATGGTGATGGTGACAGCCCGGACTGGATAGAAATTTTTAATACTACCGGTTATGATATTGAACTTGGCGGTTGGTATCTTACCGATAATGATGGAGATTTGACTAAGTGGAAATTTCCGCTTGGCACTACTATTAAAGCTAATGACTATCTTATAGTTTGTGCATCAGACAAAGTTAAAAGGCGGGACCCATATATTTGCCCTCAAGGCTATTGCCATACCGATTTTACTCTTGACCTCGAAGGTGAATATCTTGCTATTGTAAAACCTGATGGTCAGATATGTTTTGAATATTCAGATACATATCCTATGCAAATGCCGGAGATTTCTTATGGATTGAAAACCGCAATAGTGGAAAGTACAAAGTTCATCGAAGCTGGCAAGGCGATAAAGTATATTGTTCCAACAAATAGCTCGTTGGGCGATTCATGGACAGCTTTTGGGTTTAATGATTTTTCGTGGGCCTCGGCCGCCGTCGGGATAGGATTTGATACTCATGGCACATATGACTCATTGATAGAAACCAATATCAGGTTGCAGATGTATAGAAAACAAACTTCCGCCTATATCAGAATCCCATTTGAAGTCGAAGATCCCCAGGCGATAGAGTCGCTGGTTCTAAGAATGAAATATGATGACGGTTTTGTTGCTTATCTAAACGGGATAGAGATTGCCAGAGCTTACGTTGATGTTGATGATGGTCAGGCACCTGAGTTTGACGATTGTGCGATTGAGCACATGGACTCACAGACTTTTGTATTTGAAGAATTTGATATCAGCTCATTTGTCAGCATACTCAGGTCGGGCGGTAATGTGCTGGCGATCCATGGACTTAATACTGATATTTTTAATTCAAATTTTGTAATTCTCCCTGAGCTTGTTGCAGCTTCAGAAGGTGTTGATGTCGAAAGATATGTATATTTTAAAGAGCCTACTCCTGGTAGTAACAATAGTGAAGGTGTTGCAATTCTTGGGCCTGAAATCAGCCATGCTGAACATACTCCGATTGTACCAATAGCAGATCAGGACATAATAGTGACTGCTAAAGTAGAGGAGCTTGTCAACCCGGTAAATCCAACTTCAATACAGCTTCATTGGCGCGTCATGTATGGGCCTGAATCTATTAGCTTTATGTTTGATGATGGTGCCCATGGCGACGGCGGGGCAGGCGATGGAATATATGGCGGCGTTATAGACAGCAATAATTTTGCTACAAACGATATGGTGCGCTGGTACATAACAGCTTCTGATAACCAGGGATACAGTTCGCGTCATCCAGTGTTTGCAAATCCGCTAAGCACCTCTGAATATTTTGGCACTATCGCAAAGGATCAGTATTTAACCAGCGATCTGCCGATACTTTTCTGGTATGCTGAAGATACAGTTGCCGTTGACACAGATCCGGGGACAAGATGCAGCGTCTTTTACAACGATGAATTTTATGACAATGTATTCATCCGGATGAGGGGAGGCTCATCATCTGGTTGGACGAAGAAAAATCATAAGATAGAGTTCAACCGCGAGCATCATTGCCTGATCGATCCGGACCAGATTCGCGTAGATGAAATTAACCTGGGCTCAGCTTATGCTGATACCAGTTACATTCGTGACTTGCTCTCTATGGAAATGCAGCGTAAGATAGGTTGTCCTGCAAGCTTGTGTTTCCCTTTAAGAATTCACCAGAATGGTCAATATCACAGCATGGCTATATATGTAGAGCAGGTTGATTCCAAGTTCCTCGAGCGAAACGGATATGAAGATGATAATCCGCTTTACAAAGCCTATGTGGGCTGTGTATTTGATGATGCGTACGATTTCGAAGTTAAAAATGGCGACTATGAGCCCATGATAGATTTTGTTGAGGGGCTCAATTTGCCGGTAGAAGAAAGACACAACTATATATTTGATTATATGAATATTCCTCAGGCTGTCAGTTATGTTGTAGGAAATGCAATCTGCCAGGAAGTGGATTTTACACAGAAGAATTTTTACGTTCACTATGACATAGCAAAAGAGCAGTGGGCGGTCTTCCCATGGGACAGGGACCTTAGCTGGGGGTATTTATACACCGGCAGTGGAGATCTCTATTACATGTACAGCATTTATTTTGGCGGATGGGGTGGAACCTCAGATAACCTTTACCCGCAATCTGTTTTTGTTGACCCTAAAACCAAAGAGATGTTTCTCAGAAGGTTGCGTTCGATCATGGATCAATATTTCAAGCCGCCTGGAACAGCTCAAGAGAATTTGGTATTGGAAAAGAGGCTGGATGAATATCGTGACTATGTAAGAACTGAAGCAGATTTCGATAGAAGTGTATGGGGTTATCTGAATACCGGTTATGTTGATTACCCTGATGTTTTGATTAGTGTAAGTATGACGCACATCAAAGAGCAGTACCTTGCTTTCAGAAGAGAGCTTCTGTATGACCATGAAGATCTGCCTGATGCTCAGCCTGGGGATGCGTATGTTAGTTTTGGGACGATTGAATACAATCCCGCTTCAGGCAATCAGGACGAAGAATACATTGAGCTTGTTAACTCAAACGATTATGCGGTTGATATCAGCGACTGGAAGCTTACGGGCGGAGTAGAGTTTACTTTTGATAAAAGCACTGTTATATGTTCGAATGACAGTATCTATGTTTCACCTGATAGGGTTGCATTTAAAAACAGGGCAACAAGCCCGACTGGTGGTCAGGGCTGTTTTGTTCAGGGCAATTACACAGGTCATCTTTCAAACTGGGGTGAGACGATACAGCTGCTTGATGAAAATAATGATCTTGTCAGTCAGGGCAGTTACCCGCCGGATCCCACCGCTGCCCAGCGGTATTTAAGAATAACAGAATTAATGTATCACCCCGCTGATTTTAATAGCACAGATGGCGATGAGTTTGAATATATCGAATTGCAGAATATCGGCCCTGCACCGTTGTCACTGAGTAATGTTTGTTTAACTGACGGCATTGAATATCGTTTCACTGCTGAAGACAATATTACCCTCGGCGCAGATGAGTATATTGTGATTGTCAAAAATCGTGCCGCTTTTGCACTAAAATATAATATCAGTGCAATCAATGTTGCTCCGGGGCAGTATTTTGCCAATCTTAGCAACAGCGGTGAAAAAATTAAAATTGAAGATTCGACAAATAGTACGATACTTGATTTTGAGTACAAAGACAGCTGGTACGATTCTACTGATGGGGTTGGTTTTTCTCTGACAATAAGAAATCCGCAGGATCCTAACCTTGGAAGCTGGGGCGAAAAAGACAGTTGGCGACCAAGTGAAGCAGTTGGCGGCAGCCCAGGCGAGAGTGACAATAGTGATGTTCCTGAAGATGGAGCGATAGTAATAAACGAAGTGATGTCTAATCCTCTCGGCGGCAGCTATGACTGGATAGAACTACATAACACAACTAACAACGCAATTAATATTGGTGGATGGTTCTTAAGCGACAATGATAATGGCGAACCAAATATTACTAAATATGAAATAGCTTCGGGGACAGTTATAGGGGCTTACGGTTATGTTGTATTTTCACGGGATCAGAATTTTGGTAATTACGGTGACCCCGGTTGTAATGAACCTTTTGGTTTGAGTAGTAATGGCGAAACTGTTTATTTGTATTCTGGTTGTGATGGTCAATTGACGGGCTATAGTCAGCAGGAAGATTTCGGGCCTTCAGAATACGGCATCTCTTTCGGCAGATATCAGAAAAGCACAGGTACGTTTAATTTTGTTGCAATGGAAAGCTCAACCCCAGGTTTTGCAAATTCATATCCGAAAGTTGGCCCGGTTATAATTAATGAGATAATGTATAATCCCGGCGATGATCAGGATTTGGAGTATATTGAATTACATAATATAAGTTCATTAACTGTCAATCTTTACAACTATATGGTTGGTTGGCCCTGGAGGATATCTGATGCTGTTGACTATCAATTTCCATCAGGTGCATCGATACCGGCGGGGGAATATATAGTTATTGCAAAAGATTGCGGGAAATTTTCAAATCAGTACCCAACAGTGCCTTCAAGCAGGATTTTTGGCCCTTATGATGGAAAATTAAATAATGCGGGTGAAAAAATTGATCTGGAAATGCCGGGAGATGGAGGTAATTACATCCGTATTGACAGGGTCAATTATGACGAGGAATCACCCTGGCCTGTATGGGATTTAGTGCCGGGGCATTTGGACCCTGATGGCGGCGGAGCATCTATAAGTCGTTTGTATATCGATTGTTATGGCAATGACCCCAATAACTGGACAGCTGCGCAACCTTCACCTGCCCAGGTTAATAATTAATCAAATGTGAGTTTATTGTAAATAGCAGGTTTGGGGGAAAATATTAGGGCATTAAAAACTGTCAAATTAGCCTAATTTAAAGCATTTAGGCTTGACTAAACTACCCCCTTTATGTTAAAATACTGTTAAGACTTGGTTGTCGCAGTTTTAACTTCCAGGGGTGGTACCCATGGATGGTGGTTTTATGTCGCGGGAAGATGTATTTTTTTTGGGGATGTTGAGGACTATAGCATCGTCCTGTGCTTGGAATTATTGTTGATAGGTTCACTTGTTGGGGTTACAGCTGTTTTTATTTTTAACGAAAGAGATGTTTGTGGGTACACAGAAAAAAGTTTTAAATAAAGGCAAAAAAACGTATTCTGCGTTAAGGAGTCCTTCTAAACGTAGAGTTGGTTTTACGTCTTCTAAGTTGGGTAAAAGTATTGCCCAGAAACAAGAGGAGTACGTAGATCGTACGCTTGGTTATCGTTATGAAATGAAATATATAATCAGCGAAGAGAAGGCTGTTGCTATTGCAAGGTTTCTGAGGCCATATTTGAAAATGGATCGTTATAGCAAGCTTCAACCTGATGGTGAATATCCAATCGTAAGCACTTATCTCGATTCACCTGGTTTTCAGCTTTGCAGAGAAACACTTGAAGGGCATAAAAATCGTTTTAAGTTGCGAGTTCGTGGTTACAGCGATGATCCTGAATCGCCAATATTTTTTGAGATAAAACGACGAATCAATACTGTTATTTTAAAAAGCAGAGCCAGAGTTCGCAGGGAATATCTTGTTGATTTGCTGGCAGGCAGGTTTTTGCCTCCCACTCAGAATTACAAAACTGACGAAGATGTATTAAGGCAATTTCAGCTTTATATGTTTAGTCTCAATGCAAAACCGGTAACCAGGATCAGGTATATGCGCGAGGCTTACGAGGGTGATGGCGAAAACAGGGTACGGATCACTTTTGACCGTGATGTTTGTTGTAATATTGATGATAGTCCTATAGTAAAACTTGGTGGTATTGGTTGGAGAAATTTTTCAACGGATTTAGAAGGTGTTATATTGGAAATTAAGTTTACCGGACGTTATCCTGCGTGGATAAGTCAGATGGTTGAGTGTTTTAATCTGAAACAAGGTCCGATGTCCAAATATGCAAGTTCGATAAAAAAAGCATGTATATTGAGGTTTTGTGCACCAAAATTGCCGATGATAGCGTGAGAATGTATTAATTAGATTTTGGTGGACAGGGTGTTATAGTTATGGAAGAAATTTGGGGTATATTAGATGGTGCTGGCTCTGTGGGTTCGGCTTTCAGTACCGAGGCGGTTTTGATGTCTCTGCTGCTTGCTTTCGTTTTAGGTCAAACGATGGCATGGGTTTATTATTTCACTCACAGCGGTCTGTCTTATTCAAAGTCTTTTGTGCAGTCTTTGATACTGATAACCATCCTTGTTGCTATGATAATGGGTATTATTGGTAATAATATTATTACCGCATTTGGTCTTATGGGCGCATTGGCAATTATCCGTTTTCGTAATGTTGTCAAGGATACCAAGGACATCGTTTTTATATTCAGTTCGCTGATTATCGGAATGGCCACTGGAACACAGAATTATGATATAGCTATTATGGGGACAATTTTCTTTAGTGCTGTTACGCTTTATATGTATTTTACTGATTTTGGAAAACATCAGCCTCATAATGGATTTTTACGTTTTAGTTTGGCTGGTCATATGGGTGCTAAGCACCCGGTGCCGTCAGTTTTAAAACGTTTTTGTGGTAATTTTACTTTGATATCTGCACAGGACAGCGGCTTTGGTAACCCGGTTGTTGAGTATGCTTACCAGCTTATGATTAAAAACGCCAAGAAGAATGAAAAGATGCTGGCTGAGCTGCAAGACATCGAAGGTGTTGAAAATATTAGTTTAACGATGCAGGAACAACTGTTAGAGGTTTAGTGGAAAGATGATGGATCTGAAAAGAATATATCCGAAAAAAAATAACCGTGGAAGCATACGCCTGCACGTTGTACCGGTTTTGATATGGGCGTTGGCGTTGGCGGGTGTTTATGGCCTGTTTGTTCGCAAGGCTGCTAAGTTCGAGACTTTAGGTGTTGTTGAAGCGGAAAAACGTCAGGTTGCTGCAACGTGTACAGGTCGGCTGCAAACCGTCAAAGTTGGTTTGTTTGATGTTGTTAAAAAAGGTCAGCTTCTTGCAGTGATAAACACGGTAGGTGATAATGAACATATTCAGGAACAGCTTAACACGATCTCAGCTGAGATACAATACCTGATGGCACAGCTTGTGCCGACGCAGGATAAAATGCTGACTGACCAGCAGCAAAGAGAAAATGATAAGGTGGCAACATACAGAAGATTTGCCACTGATGTTGAGCAGACGCGTCTGAGCGTTCTTGAGCTCAGGGCAGAAATAGAAACAGACAAGGTGACATTATGGAACCTTGAGCTGGATCTGAATGTTGCTAAAGAGCTTTTAGAAGAAGATGCTATTGCTGAATATGAGGTGCAAAAAGCTCAGGTTGCTTATGATGCACTTGCAAAGAAGATAGCGGAAAATCAAATATTGCTTACCGAAACCCGCGCAACTGCAGAGCACTCTGATATCAGAGCAAAAGAATATGCAAAGCAGCAGATTCATGAGCCTTCAGTTGATAATGAGCTTGAAGTAATTCACAAAGCCATAAAAGTTCAGGAACAGGAAATGGAAGAGCTTGTGGCTATGCGTCAGCCTTTGGAATTATATGCTCCTGATGATGGTATCGTAAGCCAGATATATGTTATGCCGGGTGAAGTTATCATGCCTGGTGACAGGGTTTTTACCATTCGTATGATAGACACTGTCGCAATTGTTGCTTATGCATCTGAAACTCAGCTTGATTTACTTAAGCAAAATAACATGCAGGTTGAGATAAGAAAAGAAGGTTTCCCAATCCAGGTGGCAAAATCCAAAGTTGTCAACGTTGGTCCGGTTGTGGAAGAGGTTTCCGCTAAATTGCTGAGAGATCAGAATATTCGTCAGTGGGGCAGGCCTATACTTATCAGCATCCCTTCAAATATGGAAGTTGTTCCAGGTGAAACGGTTGGTATAAGAGGACTCTAAAGGAGGGGTAGCAATCTGATGATGGTATAGCTTCTTTTAAGAGACTTTTGGCCGTCAAGGTGACATCCTACTATTATGACTTATTATTTCATCAAAAAAAAATTAAGTAACATTGTTTTATGGTTAACTTTGATAGCTCTGGCGGTTTCCGGATGCAGCAAAGAAGTGAAAGAGTATAAAGCAGATTCTGATGAGAGGGTCTATAAAATATTAGACAAAAAATGGGACCCAAACACCCATGGCGTTAAAACCAATTACAAAATAAGCGATGTCGAACCTGATCCTCAGGCTATAAAAATTGAAAGGGCGGTTCCTGCATCAGGTGTTTTAACTCTTTCTGACGCTGTTGCTATTGCAACTGCTCACAGCAGAGAATATCAGATTGAAAAAGAAAACCTCTATATAAGTGCTTTGGATCTGAACTTAACCAGGCACGATTTTGAGACCCAGTTTTTTGGAGGCGGCAGTGCCGGTTATCAATATGATGACGTATCTGGGATGCAGCAGATAAACGCCAGCCCAATGGTTGGTTTTAGCAAGTTGCTTCAGGATGGTACTTTGATAACAACCGACCTTACTCTTGCATGGGTTAATATTCTTACAGGTGATTTTCGCAGCGGCTTGTCGGGCATATTCAACGCTGCTATCACCAAACCATTATTACGCGGTAGTCAGCGTGAAATAGTAATGGAAAATCTTACACAGGCAGAAAGAAACACCCTTTACCAGATAAGAATTTTCTCGCGCTTCAGAAAAACTTTTGTCGTCAGTATTATAACTCAATATTATGAGGTGCTTCAGCAATATGACCGTTTTAAAAACGCTGAAGATAATTATGCTATTTTAATAAGTGTATGCGAAAAAGCTGAAAAGCTTGCAAAAGTTGGTAGGTTCCCGATATATGAGCTTGACGAGATAAGACAGAAAAAAATTCAAGCTCGTAATACTATTGTCAAGGAACAGAAGTTATACCGTCAGATGCTGGATGAGTTCAAGCTTGTTTTGGCGTTGCCTACCGATAGTGAATTTACTCTTGATGAGACAGAGTTTATCATATTAAAAGCAAAGAAGATGCCTGAACCTTCTTTTTTAAGTCAGGAGTCTGTTGAGACAGCATTGAACAACAGGCTTGATCTGTTAAATTCTTTTGATGCGATAGATGATGCTGCCAGAAAAGTAATGGTAGCGGAAGATGCTTTTCGTGCTCAGCTGGATTTAGTTGTTAGTACACAGACCCAACCAAGAGCAGGGTTTGTTAGTTCAGGTTCAGTAAACAGAAAGAACCGCCTTAGGGGCCTTAACAGTCTTAATACTGATATAAATGCAGGTATTGTGCTTGATCTTGGGCTTGATAAATCGTTTGCTCAATGGGAATACAGAAATAGTTTGATTGTTCTTAACCAGACCCGACGTTTTTATCAGCAGACTCAGGACCAGGTAAAACTTGAAGTTCGCAATGATTATCGTGACCTTCTCGAAGCAACACAGCGTCATAGCATCCAGGTTGAAAATCTTGAATTAGCGAAGAAGCGTTTTGGTAATACCATGCTGCTTCTAAAGTATGGCCGAGCAAATACCCGCAGGGTTCTTGATTCACAGAGAGATTATTTGTTAGCTCAAAATGAGGCAGCAGATGCTTCTCTTAATTACGCTATCGCCATGCTGAACTTCTATCGCGATACAGGCGTAATGCAGGTAAAACCAGACGGCATGTGGTAGGGTTTCTCCTAAGCTGTTTTTACCGAAGTTTGATTATAGTTTTTCAGCATTGCCCTTGGCGCAAACCTGACATATGGTACTTTATATCCATGAAGAAAAGCGTAACAATCCTGATAGTTCTCTTTGTGATGACAATTTGTGCTGGTAAGTCAAACTCATCTGATAAGATATTGAAGTTAAGATGCAGCAGTGATCCCTCAGCTGCCGTTGCGATTGACGCCGATACCTTTGTTGTTGCCGATGATGAAAACAACATATTAAGGTTTTATAAGACTACCGGCAAAGCTGAACCTGTTTATAGCTTTAACTTCAACAGATTTCTCGGCATAGCCCCCAAACACCCCGAAGCCGATATTGAAGGCGCTGCCAGAATAGGCGATCGCATTTACTGGATAACCTCGCATGGTCGAAACAAAGACGGCAAACCAAGGGCGAGCAGATATCAGTTCTTTGCCACCGATATTAATAAGCAGGGTAGTGATATAACATTGAAACCTGTCGGAAGCAGCTGTTTCGATCTGGTTCATAAAATAGTTAAAGATAAAAAATTCAAGTTTCTTGGCATTGACAGGGCAACCGGGTTTTACGATTTAAATCTAAGCAAAAAACAACGAAAATTATTAGCACCAAAAAAGCAGGGGCTAAACATCGAAGGGCTTTGCAGTTCAGCTGATGGCAAAAGTCTTTATATAGGCCTTCGTAATCCGCAGTATCAGGACAAAGCTATTGTCATCCAGTTATTGAACCCGACTGAAGTTATAGAAAAAATGGTGAATCCAGAATTTGGTGAGCCAATCTTATGGGATTTTAAAAGCAGGGGCATAAGAAGCTTTGAATACAATCACTACCATAAAGCTTATTTCATAATTGCAGGCCCAGCTGGTTCGCGATCAACATTTAGTCTGTATAAATGGTCAGGCAAAAGAAGCTCGCCGCCACAGCTTTTAAAACAAATTTTCCCCGCAAACTTTACCCCCGAAGCCCTGATCGTTTTCGATAATAAGCCGGAAATGCTGGTTTTAAGCGATGACGGCACGATCGAAGTTAAGGTGGATAGCCCCGCACAATGCATGGAAGGGACCTATATTTCGCCCGGCAAATGCTTAAATAAACACCTTATTCTTCCTCAAAAACAAACCTTCAAAGCAATGTGGATCAATCCTTGAACCCACTAACAGCTTTGTGAAAACTTTTTATTGTTATTTTCGTACTATCTGTATATAATGAAAGCGGTAGGGAATTACCTTTGAAAAGTAAAGAAGGGGGCGACTGGCTTCGACCGGATGGCCGATTCTCAGGTTGCATGTCCAGGATGTCGGTTGGCCTGGTTAATCATCCGGCGACTAATTTTTAATTGGCAACTCACAGTTGCGTATGGCTGCCTAAATAGGCGACCCGTTCTCTCAGACCTTGCCTGTGGGTTTGAATAGAGCGTCACTTTTCAGGCTGGCTGAGCGGATTTTTTCGGACCTGCTCAGTAAGACTTACGAAATAGCTGATTTGGAAGTATGTCGTTTGACGTCTGATAATGCGAAATTTAAATAAGCGACTAAACATGTAGACGCCTGCTTTGAAGTATCACGGGACGGGGGTTCGAATCCCCCCGCCTCCAGTTTTTTATCCCCTTATTTTACAATGACTTAAGTTTTCACTACCCCACTTCTGGATTTAATCCTGGATTTAATCATAAAACCAGTGTCTAAAAGTAGTTGAATTTAATAGGTCTGTTTTGCGATTATATAGCAATTCTGGTGTTTATTACTCAGTACAATAAATTCAACTTCCTAAATTAATCTGATAGTCAATTTATTTGAAAATCTAAATTGTCTTGGATCGCAATAATATTTCTTGACAAATTGAAGTTTATTTTATAGTATTGTTGATGTGTAAAGGGAAAATTATATTCTGAGGCTGTATAAATAAGGGATGTTCGTTTATAACGCGATTGTTGGGAGATAAGTAATGAAAAATTTACTTTCAGTTCTAATTTTAGTCCTTTGGTCCTTTTCTGCATCGGCAGATGTTATTTGTATTGATGCCAATGGTACAGGAGACTATCCAACCATCCAAGCTGCAATTGATGATGCCAATGATGGTGATGTAATTATCTTGCAACCAGGTATTTATACTGGCAATGGTAATTGCGATATCGATTTTTTGGGTAAAGCTATAACAGTGAAAAGTGAAAGTGGTCCGGGAAGTTGTATAATTGATTGCAATGGGAGTTGTGATGAAAATCATCGCGGATTTTATTTTATCAACGATGAAGGGGCTGATTCGGTTTTGGAAGGTCTTACTATTGCTAATGCTTTCGTTGCGGTTATGTGCGAAGGAGGAGCTGGCATCTATATAAGAAATGCTTCCCCGACTATAGACAATTGCATCATAATTAATAACCATGCAGAATTGGAGCCTATGTCTTTATGCTTTTGCTGTGGAGGCGGGATCTATATAGGTGCAGGGAGTAGTCCAGTAATTACTAATTGCATTATCAGTGAAAACTCGGTCGGTGATTGGGGGATGGGAGGTGGTATTTATTGTGATTACTCCGAAACCGATATTACGCTGCGGGACTGTCTGATTGCGAATAACACAGCCCTTGGATATGATAGTAGCGGAGGCGGAATTTACTGTGATTATGAAAGTGCTTTAAATGTGTCCAACTGCACAATCGTGGATAATCATGCAACTGATGGCGGTGGAGGTATTTATTTTTACTCATACAAAGAATCACCTCTGAGAATTATTGGTAACAGTATTATCTGGGGTAATTCACCTGACCAAATCTATAATAATACGGCCTATGGGTATGTCGCTATACCCTTCAGCTACATCCAGGGGGGCTGGCCGTTTCCTAGTGGGATCGATATTGATCCGTGTTTTGCCGATCCTAACTCAGATAATTTTCGCTTATTAAGAAACTCTCCATTTATAGATGCAGGTCATAATAGCTTAATACCAATTGAGTTGACGGAAGATCTTGACGGCAGGGAGAGAATTGTTGATGGCGATTGTAATGGTACTGAAATTGTCGACCTGGGTGCTTATGAATTTTCATATGTATCTCTTGGTGATTTTGCAGGAGGCTGTGATGTGAACTTTCAGGACTTTGTTGTCTTTGGTTTAACCTGGCTTCTTGATGACCAGCATGCCGGATACAATCCTGATTGTGACATTAGTCTTCCTATTGATGGTCTGATTGATGAAAAAGACCTACAAGTATTTGTGGATAACTGGTTGTTAAGCAAGTAATTTCTATATTTCTATATTTAA
>JAGLTN010000212.1 GCA_023135255.1 Planctomycetota bacterium | reverse complement strand
TGAAATGATTAAACCTCAGCTTGCGAGAATGGCATCTCAGACAGCGAATATTCCACCGGCGTTTGTCGATTCATTAAAGCAGAGAATGAGACAGCAGGCGGTTGACAAAATAGTTATGGAAAAATTGGTCGATGCAGAAGTGGCTAAAGCGAAAATCGAACTTAGCGATGATGATCTTACTAAGCTGATAACAGAGGAGATTGCAGGCAAGCAGAATCCGCCGATGTCTTATGATGATTTTAAAGCCTTAGTTAGTGCACAGGGGCAGGATTTTGATCAAGTCAGAAAAGATATCAAGAAGGGGTTTACTTATCTTAAGTTTATGGAAAGTAAGTGGGAAGGTAAGGCTGATGTCAATGATGCGGAAGTTAAAGCATATTATGACGACAACGCAAAACAGTTTGAAAAGGCTGAGGTGTTCCAGGCAAGCCATATTTTAGTTAAGTTCGATGAGTCTGACCCGAATGCTGATCCTAATGCGGTAAAGGCAACGGCTAAGGCCGAGGCAGAAGAAATTCTTAAGAAGGTTAAAGCCGGCGATGATTTTGCGGCATTGGCTAAGGAAAATTCGGATTGTCCCTCATCGCAAAAGGGCGGTGACTTGGGTGAATTCGGCAAGGGTCAGATGGTACCGGCATTTGAGAAAGCAGCTTCTGCACTTAAGGATGGTGAAGTAAGTGGTGTTGTTGAAACTCGTTTTGGTTATCATATTATCAAAAAGACAGGGCATACAGAGGCAAGTGTTACAAAATTCGAAGATGCTAAGGTCGAGATAAAGGAAATGCTGAAACAGAAGAAGCAATCTGAATTTGCCAGGGGTTATATAGAGACTCTGAAGGAAGAAGCTAAGAAGAGCGGCAAGCTGGTTTATCCTGCGGGCAAGGACCCCGCAGAGCAGAAAACGAAACCCGCAATGGGTATGCCTGTTAGATAACAGCAGGTTTTAGAAAGATATCAGACCCCGGTTCAGTAAAATGAGCTGGGGTTTTTTTATTGGTTTAGAGTAATAGTTGGTGCTTTTTGAAATTTTTTGATAAACAATTTTGGCGGGATTGTGTATCTATGTGGTATTGATAATTTTGCTGTTATAGCCTGAATTTGAGAATCTAATTATATTTGATGGTGGAGATTTTGCTATGAGGCGTTTCTTGTGGATTGTTTGTCTTTTTGTTGCGGGTTTTAATTTTGGTATTGCTGAGGGTGCGGGGTTGTTTGGTGCATCTTTTAAGGCAGAGAGGCTGAGGGTTGAATATCATGCGCAGCCTGTTGTGACAGATGCGATACGACCAAGGCTTAGCTGGATAGTGACATCAGCGGGCAAGGGTAAGGTTCAAAGTGCTTATCAGGTTGTTGTTGCTTCTTGTAAGGATGGGCTTGATGAGAATGTTGGTGACTTGTGGGATAGCGGCAAGGTGTTATCTTCGCAGACTAATCAGATTGAGTATGCGGGTAAAGAGTTAAAGTCGAGACAGCAGTGCTGGTGGAAGGTTCGGGTATGGGATGGCGATGGTAAGGCTTCGGCGTGGAGCAAGGCTGGCAGCTGGAAGATGGGGCTTTTGGATAAGGCTGACTGGAAAGCTAAATGGATCGGTTATGA
>JAGLTN010000211.1 GCA_023135255.1 Planctomycetota bacterium | reverse complement strand
TCAACAATCTGGCGGGATTGCTTCACGATACGAACCGTTTAGATAAGGCCGAGCCTTTGTATCGGCGCGCTTTGGCGATAGATGAAGCATCGTTTGGGCCTAATCATCCGGATGTGGCCAGAGACCTCAACAATTTAGCGAAATTGCTGCGGGATACGAACCGTTTAGATGAGGGCGAGCCTTTGATGAGGCGTGCGCTTGCGATATTCGAAAAGAGCCTTGGTGCGGAGCATCCTTCGACTGTGACGGTACGGCGGAATCTGGAAAGATTCCGAGATAAAGATAATTAAAGTTGTTCGGCGAGGGTGGTTGGTGTCAAAGGAAAAACTGATTTCTCGGCTATGTTTCGATCAAGCGTGGATAATCCACGAATATCGGGCGGATTCATCGTTGAAGCTGTCTGCAAACGAACACGAAAAATTAAACTGCTCTAGAACAACGCTTCGACAAATTTTTCCGGGTCGAATTCTGCGATGTCCTCCGGCTTTTCCCCCAAGCCCACAAATTTAACAGGAATATCAAGTTGATCTTTTATTGCGATAACAATACCGCCTCTGGCAGTGCCGTCGAGTTTCGATAAAAATATTCCGGTGACATCGATAGCTTCGGTAAATAGTTTTGCTTGTGATATCGCGTTTTGTCCCGTTGTGCCGTCGAGCACTAACAGTACCTCATTTGGTGTGCCGGGGATTTTCTTGGCGACAACATCGCGAATTTTTGTAAGTTCGCGCATAAGGTCTTTTTGAGTATGCAATCTGCCCGCCGTGTCGAGTATCAGGTAATCAGCATTCCTGGCGATGGCAGCTTCACAGGCATCATAAGCAACAGCTGCCGGGTCCGACCCGCTTTTATGTTTTACTATTTGTACACCGATCCTGTCCGCCCAGATACTTAACTGTTCCACAGCAGCAGCGCGGAAAGTATCGCAGGCAGCAACTATCACCGTCTCATTGTTCTTACTTAGAATATAACTTAGCTTGGCGATACTGGTCGTTTTGCCTGTGCCGTTAACGCCTGCCACGAGTATTACAGTAGGCCCTGCCTCAGCAGTTATTAGCTGCCTTTGCCTGTCTGGCCAACAGCTTTTCATATGCTCTTTCAGAAACGGAATCACATCGTCAGTTGTAGATATTTTTTTACTTCGATATCCCTGACGCAAATCGTCGATAAGTTTGTCCGTGGTTTCCACACCTATGTCATCACTTATCAGTGTCTCCTCAAGCGTATCGAGCAGGTCTTCATCTATTTTTCTGCCCAAAGTTAAGACGCTGGTCAGTGAGCTTGTTATTTTGTCTCTTGTCAAAGTGAGCTTTTCTTTAAAAAAGCCCGCAGTTTTCGTAAATAATCCCATATATTAATTCCAATTAAATGTTACCGTTTATCCGCGGGTATCCCGACATATCGGGTTACTACCCTTAAGGGCATATTCCTTAGCAATTAATCGTCAGACTGAGAGTTTCGCAGATATTTGCATAAATTTCAAGTACAGATATAATGATATGGCGTTTTTTTGTTTCAGCTTCCAGAAATGGGTTTGCGTTTTTGACTAATTTATAGTAATTGGTGTGTTTTTCTTTGACAAAAAGCAAAAATCCGGTTACAGTCTAAAGCCGTTCGACCAGGGAAGGTTGAAGGATGCTCAAGCCGGATGTTTTAATGAACGTTTTCAGGCATAAAAGTATTGTTGTTTTGGATTATGATTAAAGGAGTATGATTTGGCAGTCTGGGAAATAGAAGAAATTTTTTCTGATATACTCGACCGCGCCAGGTCTCTTGACCCGGTTAATACTCGTCAATGGTTTGACAAGCTCAACGTAACGCAGCTTGATGGCGGCTCCCTGATAATAGGCTGTCCTGACGATTCCACTGTTCAGTTCATGCGTGAAAATTGTCGAACAAGTTTTCTAAGGGCTTCCCAACAGGTAACAGGTCATCTGGTTACAGTTGATTTTGTAATTGATGATAAAGACGAGATGGGTTTATCATCTTCTCAACCAGATAATAACATCGGCTTTAAACAGAATCCTGATTACACTTTTGGCAATTTTGTTGTGGGCCCAAGCAACAGGCTTGCTCATGCAAGTTGTATTGCGATAAGTCAGTCGCCGGGCGATACCTATAATCCGCTTTTTCTTTATGGAAGTTCAGGTCTGGGCAAAACTCATTTGCTCCATGCCGTCTGCTGCGAAACCAGAAACAAATATAACGGTGCTGTAATACAATTTTTAAGTTGTGAAGATTTTGTGAACAGATTTATCCGTGCGATAGAGCAGGGCAACCTCGCTGGTTTTCAAAGTCAGTTCCGCACAGTCGATACACTGGTTATTGACGATATTCAGTTTTTAAGTGAGCGTGAACAAAGTCAGGAAGAATTTTTTCACACCTTCAACGCTCTTTACAATAGCGGCAAACAGATACTCCTAAGCGCAGACTCTCCTCCCAACGAAATACCTGCCCTTGAGAAAAGGCTCATAAGCAGATTCAACTGGGGCCTTGTTGCCCGCGTCGACCCGCCAAGCTATGAAACCAGAGCAGCTATTATTCAAAAGAAAGCTCGCCTGAGGGGCCTGGAGATATCGGAGGAAATCTCCGAGTATATTGCTAAGAGAATTTATGCTAATGTAAGAGAGCTTGAAGGAGCGCTGACGACAATTTACGCGGTGTCAATGACATCCAACGAGCCGATCACCCTCGAACTCGCAAAATTCGCTCTCGAAGGCCAGGTCGACGCTGCTGTGCGTCATATCAGCATCACAGATATCATTGATGTTGTGACCACGTATTACGATGTCAGACTCACCGATCTGCAAAGCAAAAAAAGAAGCCAAAGCATTACCTTGCCAAGGCAGATATGCATGTACCTGGCGAGGAATCTTACTAAGCACAGCCTCGAAGAAATCGGTGGCCACCTCGGAGGCCGAGACCACACCACAGTCATGCACGCCTGCAGCAAAATAGCAGACATCGAAAAAACAGATGATAAAATGAAAAATCTCCTCTTAGACCTGACAAAAAAAATAACCGAAAACAACCCAACCTAACCACCCACCCGCACCACGCCAACATCCGAGCCCCGACCGTCAGGGAGGTGGTTACCACTCCCCCAAAAAACAATCAAATCTTCACATATATAGAAACCGAGTAGTAATTCCGATGAGAATGGGCTATTGCACAAGCTCGTCGGAGTCGGAATTACCACGGTCGATTACGAAATAAAATCCGCCCATTCGATCACTTTTCCAGCCGGATTACTTTGTCGACATTAAAATCTGCCCGGTATCTTCACTTCTTTGGCAAAGGCAGACCTGTTTCAGCCATTACTTTCTGCATATCCTCCCAGACACGTTTCCTGTTGTCGTCAGAATAATTCCTGAGCAGATATGCCGGATGGTATGTCGGCATAAGCTTTATCGGTTTGCTGCCTTCGCTCGTATGATAATCATGGAATCTGCCCCTTATTTTGCCGATAGCGGCCTTGCTGTCAAGCATGGTTTTTGCCGCATGGGCCCCAAGAGCGATTATTATATCAGGACCAATAATTTCAAGCTGCTTTTGCAGATAGCCTATGCACTTAACGATTTCTTCAGGCTTGGGGTCACGATTTCCAGGCGGTCGGCATTTCAAAATATTGCAAATGAATACATCCTCACGCCTAAGCCCCATCGCGACAATAATATTGCCAAGCAGCTTACCAGCTCTGCCGACGAAAGGCAGCCCCTGTGCATCTTCATCCGCCCCAGGCGCCTCGCCCACGAAAACGATCTTCGCATTCGGATTCCCATCTCCCGGCACCGTTTTCGTTCGTGTCGCGCAAAGCTCGCACTTAGTGCACTTGCCAACCTTAGCAGCGATTTTCTTAAGCTCCGCACCACAATTACTATCAACCGGCACCGACGACTCGACAGCCTCGCAGGCCTCTTCTTCGTCCTGATGGCCATAGATGCTCTTGATAGTAAATCCTCCTGAAAAGAAATCATCCATTTCGCTGTGCTGCTTAACGACTTTTTTAATATCTGATTGTTTTGCCATAGTGCGAATGATTTTAATACTAATTTTCACACTATACAACAAAAAAAAACGTATTCCAATCCCCCAAAATTAGCCCTGCGACCCGTCGCGGGGTCTTCTGCCATCCGCCCTCTTGTCATTTCGACCGCAGCGGAGAAATCTACCAAAACAGCCCCCCCCCTCTGCTTTCAGTTTTTTACTTTACTATCAGGCCTCTGTCACGCAATAATATCCACCAAATCATTTGACTTGATGCCCTGAGCGGCTGTTGTGTTGAAGTGGATTTCTAATTGACTATCGATAATTGATTATTGATTATTCTTTGAGGTTCGGGTTTTGTGGCTTATTCTTAATAGCGGGCACCATTGAAGCTGGTGTTGCAATTCTTGAAAAAAAGGTTCCAAGTTTTTTCGAAAATTCATTTCTGTAGTCATTCGCTATTTTCACAAGCCGTTTGCCTTTTATTTCTTCAAGTTTGATTTTAGGTACAGTAAAGGTTGCAGTAAAGTCTATAACAGCTTCCGGAAGTTCCCAATTTGGAGACTCCTGAAGGTAGTATAGATATCCAGGTTGGTTAAGATTGCTTAAATAAGTTTTGATTGTCCCCATGTCTCCTTTAATGTTTTTACTGGCACCATTCTTTACAGATTTGTTGACTATTTCGCTGATTAGTTGACAATAACCTTTTCCCGTTTTTTCCTTAAGCGGTAATGCATCAACTCCGTTTATACAGCAAAAATCATGAATTGTTGTTTCAGACTTTGTGTTTTTGAGTTGGCGAATTTCATTTTTACATATATATTCCAAGGTAATCACAGGTAGCATAGTTGTCCACTGTAAATCCCTCTCATCAGCGAGGTCACATGTTTGAGTGGCTATTACAAAGTACTCAAATAGACGACTGTACACAACAACTAGTTCATGGTCGCCGTCTTGGGTTTGTGAAAATGCAGGGTTGTAGTAAGGGATGCCATTTCCTACTTCCGCAAGAACAGAGTCTAGTTCTGGTCTGTCAAAAACCTTTCCTTCCCCATTTTCTGAAAACACAAAACTTCCGTGTTTCCCATCCTTGCATCTGAAAATTCTTTGTACTTCATCGGCAGAAGGAGCAATCCAGTCAATCTTGAAAATGTCTCCTTGCTGTAGGTTTTCATCTGGTTTT
>JAGLTN010000210.1 GCA_023135255.1 Planctomycetota bacterium | reverse complement strand
ATCTTCAAATCTTCCAACTTTGCTATAGCAATCTCCCGCCCATATATAAAAGCCTCTACCAAGCTTTTTATCAGGGAATTTAGACTGCAAAGATTCCCAGAGTGCCAGGGCTTTCTGGTAGTATATTTCTGATTGACTGTATTGTGCAGAATTCTCTAATTTACGTCCCTCAATGTAATATTGCTCGCCTGCCAACGCCATTGCTTCAGGCAGGCGAGGATCATCAGACAGCCCAGCAAGAAGGCTATTGATTGCAGTCTCAGCAGCACTGATATTATCAGGTGAGATCAATGCAAGCGTATTAACGATAGTGCTGTCAAGAGAAGCTTTGTCAGCTTCCTGGCTGCCAGAATACATGCTTGTTATCTTCTGATAAATATCATTAACCTTTGAATAATAACCTGCCCAGCGATATCGTTCTGCGAAGCTGTATAAAGCTTCTGCCATTTTGTTATTATCACTATAAGCAGAAAGCATATTGTTTATATTAGTATCAGCGGATTCATAATCCCGGCTGTCCATTTTACTTAATGTATCTACCCAGAGCGTTTCAAATTGGCTCTGCCGTGCAAATCTACCCTCTGATAAAACTTCTACACTCTTAGCATAAAACTCTTTAGCTTCTGTATATTCAGCCTTCCAGCGAAGCCTTTCACCTACCCGAAACAGCATTTCAGCAAGTTCTGCATGACTTGAAAACTGAGTCTTAGCCTGGTTAGCCGTACTTAAAGCAACATCAATATTACCAGCTTCGATCTGCTGAAATATAGCTATCCACATTTCACGCCAAGTTACTTTTGCAGAAAATTGATCATCCAGCAATTTAGCTTCGCCGTACAATTCTTTAGCAATATCAAGCTGATCATCCCATTCCATCTTTTCAGCGGTTCTGAAAATATATATGCCAAGGGCCCAATTGGTCGCATACTCGCTTTTAAGTAAGTCAACCTTTGCTTTGGCCTGTGCATATTGACCGTTAGAAATAGCTTCAAACACATCTACCCACCCAAGACAAAGATCGGCATTGGTTTTATCTGCAGAACTTGCATCTGAAGAAATAATATTTGTAATAATACTTCTGGCCTGTGTGAAATCGCCTCCATACATATCTTGCCAACCAGAATCAATTTCGCTCTGCACATCACCATAACAACAAAAAGAAAGGATGAAAATGCTGAAAAATGAAAAAAACTTAACTCTTTTCATTAAAATACTCCCTAAAAATATTAATATACCGCTACCCTAAGAAAGTCTTTATTTGATAAGAAGAACCACCCATCTAAAATAAAACAAGACGGCAAATCCTCGCTCAAATTCTAGACAACAAAAATAACAGAAATCTCGTAATGTTCCCGATTCCTACTTCTACCACATATATGTCACCTCTGTAAATAATATTTTTACAGTTGTCAAGAAGATATTATTTTTTTTTAATAAAATAATAATATCAGATATGGAAAAGTCTCCTTAACGCCTTTTGAGTTAGACACTTGCTGAAGTTTAATTTTTTGAAGATTCTGAAACTGACTTGCACTATTTATCAACCTTTTTTGCCAGTTTTGATAACCTTAAATATGTTCTGAGTTTTTTTTATTTTCTTTTCGTTTTTTAGAGTTGACAATATAATTTAAGCTTTATAACTTTGATTAGTGAAATCTGAGAAAAAGAGAGGGAAGAGGTGTTCAATTCTCTTGCTTTTTCAGAGATTAGTTTTATGCGAATTGAAATATTAATAATATTTTGAAAGGGGAATGAAAGATGAAGAAATATTGTCTTTTTGCTATGATAATGTGTGTTTCCGCAACAGCTTGGAGTAGTATTATTACCTTCGATGCGGAATATGTCTATTCTCAGCGTGCTGTTACTCACAATGATTATTATGAAGGAGATTATCGTATAAGTGGTACGGGCATAATTTTCAATCCTTTCAACCAAAATCCATATGCTGCGACAATTCCAAATAATGGTACACAACATCTAGGGGATGGGTATTATGGAGAGTTAATTATAGAGCGAATAGATAAGGGCCCCTTCGATGTATATTGTTTAGATGTTGCGAGATATAGTTCTGTAACATCTGGTGATACTTTTTGGTACGATGCTATCAAAACTGATGGAGAAATAGTAAGAGGGGATTTGCCATTAGATGATCTTCTTTTTGATACGCATGTGATTGATTTAAAAGATATTACATATTTAGAATTCTATTGCATAGATACAGGTTCTTTTGCGGTTGATAATATAATAGTTGTTCCAGAACCTGCTACGCTCTTACTGCTTGGTTTAGGCAGTTTGGTGATAATCAAAAGAAAATTCAAAGCTTAAAATTCCCAAAGACTTGCCTAAATTCGAAAGAGCTATAGTATTCTATATCGGATCGACAGTCCGAACAATGAAAATCTTAAATGTTGGTTATTTGGCTTTAAATGAAGGTTTTCAAAGGGGTTATATTAAAATGATGTAGACCAGTAGTAG
>JAGLTN010000021.1 GCA_023135255.1 Planctomycetota bacterium | reverse complement strand
ATAACTCTTTTGTAAATATCGTTTGTCAGTACGCTTGCAGCTGCGTTGTAGTCACTGCTTAGCATTGACATCGTTGCAGAAAACATTGCAGCAATTATCAGACCTATCATACCAACAGGAAGCAGTCTCAAACAGAGCATCGGGTAAATATCTGAAGCATTGGCTTCAGGCATAAAATGTCTTGCCGCCATTGCAGGCAAAAGAATAAGGGGCGGGCCTACTATTTCAAGAACAACAACCAAAATACCAAGTTTGTAAACATCCTTTTCTTTCGGCACACAATAGTAACGCTGAATGAGTCCCCAGTTTACGCTGCTATAACCTAAGAACATCAATAGAATTAACATTAAGATATAAAACCAATCGTATTCGGAGTTGGTCATTTTGAAAAAGCCTTCGGGAGCGGCACTAAAAAATGTCCAAAGCCCACCAGCTTCATTGATAGACAAAGGCACAAGGACAATAACTGCTACTGCCATTACTACAAACTGGACGAAGTCGGTGACAACAACCGCCCAAAGACCGCCCATCATAGTATAGGCGAGCATTATCAAACCTGAGAACAGCATTGAGTTTATGAGGTCAACGTCGAATACCTTTGAGATGAATATGGCGATAGCAACAAGTTTTAAAGCATCGTCGATTATACGAACAGGTAGACCCTGCCAGGCAAAAATCTGCCTGATAGATGGGCTGTACCTGCTTTCGAGATATTCGACTGGGCTGTCGATTCTCATTCTTCGCCATTTTTTTGCGAGCAGGACTATGCTGAGGATCAAAGCGGGCACGCCGAACCACCAGATGTTAACAGCGACAAGACCATATTTGAAAGCAAGTGTAGAATATGCGATAAAACCGAAAGCACTAAAGCAGCTCATATAAAACGAGATGCCGCTAAGCCACCATGGTATTTTATTGTTTCCGCTGAAGTAATCTTTCATGCCCTTCATGTAGCGGTAGAAGTAAGCACCTATGCCGAGCATTAAAATGAAATAACCGACCAGGATGAAATAATCCGGACCTGCTAATTTAGCAGCTGCGAGTATCGCCATATTAATGTGGTCTCCAAATATAATTTAAAATACAGCACTGTAAATAACTTAAATCGCTGTCGGTGTCAATGATGCCAATTCGCCCAGAATTTTTTGCGACCATCGGCACTGACGAGATCAGCGACATCTTCTTTATTTTTGCCGGCATCTAACATCCGCTTTGCTTTCTCAGCGGAATCGTTAAAGACGCGGATTTTTTCAACCGTTTCAGGCCTGCACATTACAAATTCCATACAAGTGAAAACATAACTTGCACCATCAGCAACAGCCTGGAACACAAAATCGCTTATATCCTGAGTTGTCATTTCCGCATAATTGAAACTGCCAAGCCTCCAGCCGAAAGGCATTGACGTATTTTCGTTAATAATTTTTGGATTAAGCTTTGGTGATATTCCGCTGTCATAATCGACTATACCTGCGGGGTCGAGAAATTTCAGATGCTCACTGGTCATATCTTCACAATGTATTTTCGCCTCATTAACCGGCCCATCGAAAAACATTTTCCAGTAAGGCAGGACAAATTCTGGCCACATGCCAGGCGGGAGCATTGCTGCGATGTCATCGCAAACTCTGCCATTATCCGGGAATGGGTCGAGAAAATCACTGCCTTCAACTTCACAAAAAAATTTGCAGTAATCAACGATGCTTTCGGTAACAGCGTGCATGAACTTTTTGAGCAGGTCAGGTTTGTCGTAAAGATCGTACATAAAGCTCTCACCTACGAGCTCCCAAGCAGTCGTTACCGGCCCTTCCCACTGCCAGCCCCAGTACACTTTTTCACCGGGGAAAGCTTCTTTAAGCTGATTATAATAATCAAGGTAGAAGGGTGTCATTGCCGCTGAAGCAAAATCAATCTTATTTTTCAAAGATTCGATCGCCTGCTCGTATCCTTTGAAATTGCTTTTGATTCCGACTTGGCCTATATCCGGAAAGCTAAGCTGCGAACCTAAACAATTTGCGTGACCATATTTGATAAGCGGCGTGGAAA
>JAGLTN010000209.1 GCA_023135255.1 Planctomycetota bacterium | reverse complement strand
TTCACAGGCCTGGCCAATGACAATAGGCCCCGAACCGATAATCATTACCTTGTTAATGTCGTCTCGTTTTGGCACACTAAACCTCCTGACTAAATTTGCATTACTTGCGTATTATTCATTTGCCATATTGCTGCGGCTAAATTTCGGCCAATTAAACTAAAAACAGCTTGAGCTGTCAAATAAGAAAAGGTAATAAATCAAGTAATTAAAGTTGATTATCGGTAATGATAAAAAGTGGAGGTGATAGTTCTGCTGGTTTAAGGTGCAGGATAGTTGTATTTGTCGCGATTCTACCCTTATTTTACGACACCAACGTTAACATGGGGCGTTTGTAGCAATTTTACGGCTTTGCGTAATTGTTACATTTTAAATTAAATTTCTGAATAAGAGCTGGGGTCAAATCTTAGTATTTTTATTGGATCAAAACCGCTTGGATTGCTGTCACTTCCGCTGCGATTAAATGTCAGGGATGTTTGCCCTGTTAATGTCATAACATCAGTGGAGTAGTTGATAATTGATCCGTTAATCGTTCCACCCGCTTGTCCGGTGAAAGAAATTCCGCTGCCTGCGATGGCACCATTTATTGTACTTGCCTGGCCGCTGAAGTCTAAACTAAAGCCTGGTGCGAGGATAAATGTTCCTGTTTCATTTACAATTTCGCCGAATTGCTCTTCGTCCAAACCAGACGCATCGTTTGATATTACCTGTCCTGAAAAAGTTAAACTGCTGTCAGGATTGTCAAGACTGCCATCTCCGACTATTACACCATTTATTATTGTTTGACCGGCGAAAGAAACCTGATTTGGGGTTTCAATAAATAAAACACCGTTGATAGTAACATTACTTGCAAAGGTCGGATTAGTGTTAGCATCTATTGTCACATTATTCAAAACAGGATAATCGTTGAGGTTGGTTGCTGAGTCTATTACATCACCTGTCGCATAGATACTGAAGTAATCAGGGTTTGGCGTTGGGAATTCCACATAATCGACGCCGACAATAACATTTTCATCACCTTGTACACCGCCAACATAAGCATTATCTCCAACGTCGTATGTCCCGTCAGGATCGGCAATGCTGACATTGCCTGCGACGCTTGCATTGTTAGTAATAGAAAAAGAATCACCATCAAGGCCGTCAACACCTTCAATGTAGACACCTGCCTCTATAGCGATATCCACGGTATTAACACCGTCAATTTCTGCCTGACCAGTCATATCTAAAGGCCCTTTTGTCGCAACACCGAAGTCAAAAACACTATTGCCTGTTTCTTCAAAGTCGAAATTTGTTCTTATCGTCCTGCTGATATCACCGCATTTGCCAGTTATATCAGCCTGTAATGTTGTGTCATCAATACTCTGGGTTATCAAGGCATCGTAAGATTGCTTCGACGGTGAGCTTAAAGTTATAGAAAGCATAGAAACAGTTTTATGTCCAAGGTTGATGTAGGGTGACATGCTCGAGGGTAGTTCTGAGGCAACACCTTGTAATGTCGGTTGAATCGGCTTGTCATCAAGGTAATGGCGCAGTATCTCCAGGCCTGATTGGGCGCTTTCAATCGCTCTGCTTCCTTTGCTGTAATTATTTGCTATCTGTAGATTATTATCAGACATGGTCGCCATGCCGATAGAAATAACAGAAAGCAAAACCATAAAAATCATTGATATGACAAGAACACAACCTTTTGACCTTAAGTAAATTTTTAGCGTTTTCATTTTTTACCCCCATGCTACTATACAACGCGATATATCTACTCAAGCACTACGGTTAAAGTATATAAACTGATTTATATCACTGCCAAATCATTATTTGAATAATTTTGAAGAGAATTAAAAAAAACCCCGATGTGCCCATAAAATCAGGTTTTGAAATGGTTCAAATGGTGTTTTCCTGTTCGGCAAAATATGAACTGCGTGTAAAAGGAGAACTCATTACCCAGCTAAAACCGGTCTCAACGGCTTTTTGCTTCCATAAATCGAATTTTTCAGGTGTTATATATTCAATTACGTCAAGCGAATCTTTCGAAGGCTTTAAATACTGTCCCATAGTAAGCCTGTCACAGTCGACGTCTCTTAGATCTTTTAATACCTGCAATATTTCATCATCTTTCTCGCCGAGGCCCAGCATTATCGATGATTTTGTCTGGACATCTCCGTACATATCCTTTGCCATCTTCAGCAGATCCAGCGATAGCTTATAATTGCCTCCCATTCTTGCGACAGGATAAAGGCGGGGCACTGTCTCGACATTATGAGCAAAAACGAACGGCAAAGCCGGTTTTAATATTTCCAAAGCCTCTTTTTGATTATTTTTGAAATCGCCGACAAGTATTTCAAATTTTGTTTCAGGTCTTCTCTTTCTGACAGTTTCAATGCAATTTCTGAAATGCTCAGCTCCGCCGTCAGCTAAGTCGTCACGGTTTACGCATGTTATTACGATGTATTTCAGCTTCATTTTTTCTGCCAGAATAGCAAGTTTCTCAGGCTCCGTTGGATCAGGAGGCAAAGGTCTGCCCCTGGCGACAGAACAGAATTTGCAGTTTCTTGTGCATATATTACCGAGGATCAAAACCGTTGCGGTTCCTCTGTCCCAACACTCGCCCCTGTTTGGGCAATTCGCATTTGAACAAATAGGCTCTAAGCCCAGTTTTTTTAAAAGCTGGTCAGTGTTATTATATGTTTGACTGCAGGGCAGGGGTCTTT
>JAGLTN010000208.1 GCA_023135255.1 Planctomycetota bacterium | reverse complement strand
ACCCATGGCATCCATACCTTTCACATCTTTTAAACTTTTTCAGACCTTTCACACCAATATTTTAATCATCCATTCCTTAACTCCCCAAAAAACCGTAAAAAATATCATTTATCCGATGAGCAAAAGTAGAAAATTACCAGCATTTTAAATACGTAAAACGCAAAAAAAACATTGATTTTCACCATGAGCCATTCGACAATACCTTTGTCTCTGCAAATATTGAGGAAAAGCTTATAATTTTCAGAAAGACAGTCTATATCGTGGGGCCTTGTAAGCGGTGCCTTGAGGTTTGATAGTTCAGGTTATAGCAGTTGTTATGTTACTTTTCAGGAAAGGAATTGGTTATGAAGTTTAAAGGAAGCCAGACAGAAAAAAATCTTCTGACTGCGTTTGCAGGCGAATCACAAGCGAGGAACAGATACACATATTTCACAAGTAAAGCCAAGAAGGAAGGCTACGTTCAGATATCAGCAATTTTCGAGGAAACAGCTAACCAGGAAAAGGAACACGCCAAGAGGCTTTTTAAATTTCTCCAGGGCGGCGAAGTTGAAATCGCAGCGGCATTTCCAGCTGGCGTTATAGGCCCTACCGTTGATAACCTCAAAGCAGCTGCTGCGGGCGAAAATTACGAAACCACAGAGATGTATCCCGGATTTGCAAAAGTCGCTGACGAAGAAGGTTTCGCTGATATTGCGAAAGTATTCAGAAATATCGCGGTAGCTGAAGCTCGTCACAGAGACAGATATCTCAAGCTTGCAAAAAATATTGAAGATGGTGTCGTTTTCAAAAAAGAAAAACCTGTCCGCTGGATATGCAGAAATTGCGGCTACGTACATGAAGGGTCTGAAGCTCCATCGACTTGTCCGGCATGTGCACACCCACAGGCGCATTTCGAATTAGAAGCTACAAATTACTAATCACTAATAAACGTTCAGCCGAAATAGCTGTGATTAAAATATACTCAGCGTTCCGGTTGAACAGGTAGATAACTTTATATAAGAAGGGAGTCTTACCATGCCGGAAAGAACCGATATAGTTACGTTCCAGGGGAACCCATTAACGCTTATTGGTGACGAGGTCAAAGTTGGCGACAAATTGCCTGACTGTCAGCTTGTCGGCAATGACCTTTCACCGATTCAGATGTCTTCTTTTGAAGGCAAAATATGTGTTATCTCCTGTGTGCCGTCTCTCGATACGCCGGTCTGTGACTTGCAGACCAAAAGATTTAACGAAGAAGCCGGCAAGCTTGGCGAGGATGTCGCTGTCATAACTGTAAGCATGGACCTGCCTTTCGCTCAGCAAAGATGGTGCGGCAACTCAAATGCGGAAAACATTACCACATTATCAGATTACATGACCGCTGA
>JAGLTN010000207.1 GCA_023135255.1 Planctomycetota bacterium | reverse complement strand
AGTTATACCCGCTGACAAAGTTACCACCAGGCCAGCGATATACAGGCGAATCAAGTTCTCTCAAAAGAGCTAAAACTTCACGCCTCATACCCTTAACATTATCCGCCGGCATCAACGATACCGCAACAATACTAACCTTGCCCTTGCCGCTGGTCGTTATACTCAGCTTGCCTTGCTCGGTTGTCTCTTTGGCTTTAAACTTCAAAGGCTCCGTAATATAATCACCTTTTGCCTTAGTGATCTTTAAAGTTTCACTTTCTCCCTCACCGACGCCCCAGGCAAGTGTCACCATCAAAGGCAAAGCACTTTTGTCGGCTTTAAATACTATCCTGCCCACATATTTCTTATCTTTAATCAGCCCAAGAGCCCCATGCTCCAATCCTACCTCTTTACCATCTGCATTAAGTACAAAATCATAATCGTTATTGTAAGGCTCATCGGCATCTTTACTGAGAGCATCTTTACTGCCAATTATAGTCCAGGGCGAATCCTTGTGACCAGGCTCATAGAAAAACTTCCTGTCTTCGAGCATCTCTGCCCATATCCCGCCATAAATACACCTGCCAAGGTGCTCAATGAACTGACCATAGATATATTTCGATACAGGCTCAAAAGTCTTACCAGTATTGATCGTAATATCGGTAGAGACCTGTTTAGTTTCAAAAAGCTCTAATACGATACCATCGAAATAAGCCTTACCCTTGGCCTGTCCCCATCCGCCGAAAAGACAGTTGATCTCCAGCATATCCTGCCTGTCCGTCCAGAAATGTACCTCAACCCATGTCCAGTCAGTATTACCCTTAACAGCCTTGGTTTTTATGCCTTGTATATTATGAATATTAAGCTGAGCGCCACTGCCGGTGGTAAGCTCAAGGGCTTCAGTCTTTATCCAACCGGCAAGTTTGTATTTCGAAAAAGGTTTAACCTTAACAGATGTCTTCCAGGACGCATCTGCTCCCCTTTCAGATGAGATAACAACACACTTTCCGCCATCTCTGCCCTTATCAGATATCTCAAATTTCGCATCGCCGCCCCATGTCTGCTCCTTCCACCCTACCGGCTTATTATCCTGAATATTTTCAAAAGATGAATTTTCCATAATACCGGCTCCAAAACAAATTGACGTAACCAAAACAATTAAAATCCCTGTCATAACGAAATGATATCTGTTCATTTTTTCCCTTTCTGTTTTATTGGCAAAATGAATAACATTTTAAATAAATATACTCTCACTAACGATGTTAGTCCAACACCATTTTGCGATTATTTTTCTTAATTCAATAAAATAACCTTGGTTATCTCTGTCATTACAGCTTAGCTGCTTAAAGATTCCAGGCTTTTGCAAATGCCTTAAAGCTTCTGTCGTAAGTCCTTTCGATTTCATTCGGAAAACAACAGGCCGGCAGCTGCTTCATTGCGAGATGATATTGCAAACAATCACAACAAAGGCCTTTTTTCTCACATCCACCATAAGAACAATTACAGTTTTTCAGATTTCTCTCTTTTTTACATTCCATATTGACACTTTCCAAAAAGACCGACAGTTTTTACGCTGTCGGCCTGTCAGTTAACAGGTTTAATTATTCAGCTACTAATTCAGCAACCATGTCACCAACTTCGGTTGTTGAATATCCCATTTTCCCCGCTGCGAGTGATTTGAGCTTATTGCCTGTTATGAATTTAACAGTTTCTTCGATTTTTTTACCTGCCTGGTCTTCGCCAAGAGTTTCAAGCATCATCTGTGCTGCACAGATAGCTGCCAATGGGTTAATAACATTTTGACCTGTATACTTCGGAGCGCTTCCGCCGATAGGCTCGAACA
>JAGLTN010000206.1 GCA_023135255.1 Planctomycetota bacterium | reverse complement strand
ATATTATTGCCTATGCCCTGATGCGGACGCTCTGTATGGTAATGCTCCATGTATTCCGACACACAGTATTTCAAATGCTTCTCGCCAAAGATCAGCATCTTGTTCAGGCACTCGTGTTTTATGCTCCTGATAAACCGTTCAACAAAGGGCGTCATATTGGGAGAAGCAACGGAGGTTTTTTTGCAAGTGATACCGCCTGCCTTGAGTATTTCTTTGAACGCTTCCGTAAAGAGGGGATCTTGGTCATGTATGAGATACTTCTTGTCTTTCAGAAAGCCATCAATTGGGTCGGTGAGATTTCTTGCAATCTGCTTCATCCAGCCGCCATGAGCTTGCGGTATTATGCCTGCAATTTCAACCTTACGGGTTTTGTAGTCAATCACTACAAGTACCATGCACTTGACAAGTCCCTTTATCGTCCATATTTCTTTCTGAAAAAAGTCGATAGCTGCCAGCGAATCCCACTCTCGTCGTATAAACTCGTTCCAGGTAGTTCGCTCAGGCCGATCAGGACAAGGCTCTATACCATGCTCACGGAGAATCCGATTTATCGTGGAAGGTGAGACCTTGATCCCCAAGTATTTCAGATAACCGTGTAGTGTTTTACCTCCAAGATGCTTATTGTTCTTCGCCATATATATGATGAGTTGTCTGAGGTAATCTGAAATACGAGGACGACCGCCCTTCCCACGATTCTTTGATCCGTTATACTTGTGGGCAACAAGCTTGCAATGCCAGAGCAATATCGTATCAGGGGAGAACGCACAGCAGACCTTAGACAGCACCCCCCTGCCGACTTTCCTGCCAAGTATTGCCAATCGGCGACGCTGTTTATCGTTCAGTATAATACGTTTCTTACCGGTTGCCTTTTGCAGTTCATCTCTGAGTATGACATTTTCGGCTTTCAGATACTCGATGATTTCCTGCTGCTGTCGATTCATCCAGCCTGCAACCATAGTAAGTAGCATGACCATAGGTTTTATTTTCATATAAACTCCAATGCAATCTTTCTGGTTTCCGACTAACATTTGTAAATTTTATATTAGTTGAAATACTTTCTTTAATTGATTATAGTTAGGACTTCGCATAGATACACTATAAAATTTATTCAAATCTTGGATTATGATTAAAACTGTAAGCGCAATCAAAATATTTCAAAAAAACATTGGCAGAACTCGGGCTCTTATTGAAGCCATGGACAAAATTAAGGCTTATGATCGCTTATATCAGATTCGTGAGGCAAAAGACAATCCCCGACTTGCTAAAGAGGTAGTAAAAATTCAAAATCGACAACTCGTATGGATCGAACAATCCTGTGCTGAACATGCAATCATTTCATTGGCAACAGCATTTGAAACTTACTACAAATATCTTCTCCAAGAACTACTTGCTGATCATTCTCATAAATTCATAGCTCACATTAGTAATTCCAATCGGATACATAAATTATTAGAGATTGAAGAAAATGTCACTTTTGATGCCATAGAGAAGAAATTAAAGCTTAACAATCGTTTTGATTATATCAAACTTTTTAATAACTTTTCAATACCCTTCCTTTCTTCTGAAGATGCAGACTTAGTCGAATATATTTTCACAAAAAGGAATCATTATGTGCACAATGCAAATAGACCAGATAATATGATCACAGCAAAATTAAAAAATATAAAGGCTCCTGTAGAGGAAGCAGTAATCAGAACAGAAGCAAAAAAACTTTGCACTAAGTTAGTGCGTGTGGTTGATTCGATTGACGATAAAATAATCGCATTCTTAACAGAAAGCGATAAATGAGTACAACCAATATCAAACCTATTCAACGAGTGGCATTGTGGCGTGCGAATAAACGAAACTGCTTTTATTGCATTATCTTACTGGCCGACAAATTCGGCGAACAAGACAGTAAGACGTGAACATGGTCACGAGAAATATGCCCTTGCAGGACTTCTATGTCGTTTGTCTTGCAAATCTCCCAGATCAGTTCACGTAAGCAATGACCGACTCTGTCAAAATCCGCTTGCGATACTTGCTTATCCAAATAAAATGATATTTTATATCGTGGCGACTATAATCGAATATTCTGTGATTTTCCGAAGTCTCATTAAAACAGTAACGATCAAATCCCCAAGGTTTCACCTGAAAGCAAGGGATTTAATCTCCTCAAAAGGACTTTAATCAAGCTCAATTACGTTTTAACTTCTTAGCTGACGATAATCAGCATATAAAATTGTAAAATACAATACTATTATATTGACCTTCCTATCTGGTGAATACATACTATTAAGTTACTGTTAAAGGTTTGTTATGTGATTTTAAATCATTGATTGGGTCGATGGTTTGCACAAAACGCCCTGTAGAGTATAAAGTGAGGTTATGTCATAATTGGTTATGCAACCGCAGATGAGGAGTT
>JAGLTN010000205.1 GCA_023135255.1 Planctomycetota bacterium | reverse complement strand
AGAAGTTGCGGATATTATTAGTACCAGTGCACTCCATCGAAATCATTCGCGTACTAGATGAATCTCTGCCATCATAAGGATAGTTTGTACCAGTGTACTCACCGGCATCCCATGTTACTACATACGAAACCGTAAACTGGTCAGTCAACCCAAGGTCAACGATAAGATCAGCACCACTGCTCGGGAAAGTTATACCGCTTGCGCCCCAGCTGCCACCCTGGAAGTCAATTCCGCCGCCAGTCATCCAAGCGTCTTCGCTGCCCATTGTGCCGTCATTACCATTGCCTGAGTAGTCTTTTACTAATCTGGCATTACCTGGATCCGTTTGACCATCCATCTTCCACCAGCCTTCGAGACCTGTGGTGATGTCAGCACAAGCTGAGCCAACGAAGACCAGTAATACTACTAAAAATACTAATTTCTTCATTATTCCTTCTCCTTTTCAAAAAAACATTAAACATCTCTCAATCTTACACGATAACTGCTTGTTACAATCACATAGAAAGCCTTCACCATTCACCAAAACCTCTACGACAACTCAAAACAGTTTTAAACTTACTTTAAAAACAAGAGAAAAAATCGGAATGCCTCAACGTGGAATGAGTGAAAAAAACCTCAACATCTCATCACCTCAACATCTCATCAATCTCTCCTCACATATCGCTCTGTACATAATCCCATTACAGAGCCATATAGTAAAATTGTAGCGATTTTATTACTATTAGTCAAGGAAATTATATATGTGTGTGTTGGGGTGGGGGTAAGTATATGTTTTACAATGACTTATGTCATGGAATATTTTTACTGGAAGAGTAAAAAAAACTTCAAAATTCGGGGAAATATCCAATTCGATAAGTTTTAGATTTTACAGGCAGGATAAACGATAATTTTACCTGTCCTATGAACGCTTAACAAGTACTCAGGGAATTATTTCGTCCGATAAATGGAGAATAGGAGAGTTAAATGCAAGAGGAGGGGAAGTGGTATTAACTTTCCTTTCCTGTATGTATATATGAATCAAGTCAGCTTTTCTGCTTTAAAGTGATGATTATTCATGTATTTTGAAAATACCCCTAACCGCTTATTATCGAAAGTTTTTAACAAAACTTAAATGGTTTTTGAAAAAACTGCTCCTCCCCCCCCTTTTCAAGCCGATGAATCGGTTGAGGCAAAATATTTATTGGGGTAATTGCGTAGTGAGCGGAAATGCGAAAAAAGTCTTATTTATAATATTATTATTTGTATTGTCGATAGTAATAGCAACCTCTGCAATATTTCACGGCACACAGGGTTTTTATAAAAATTTCGTACGTGCGAAAAGATTTTTTAATACTGGCCATTATGAAAAGTCATTAGTTTATTTTGAATCTGCATTTAAGTATTGCCCGGAGAGAATTGATCTTCTGCAATATCTGGCATGGAATTATTCAAAGGTTGGTCGGCAGAATAAAGTTGCAGAGATATTGACGACAATGACACAGATCAACTCTGACGACATCAAGTCTGAAAAGTGGCTCGCAGATACATACTATGGGCTCAACGATTATGGCAAGGCTGAGGAAATTTACCAAAATATCTTAAAAAAATATGAAGATCGAAATGTCAAGAGGTCTCTTGCAGAAGTTCTTGTTTGGCGAGAGAAATATTTCCAGGCGATACCGATGCTGAAAAGTCTGCTTGATGAAAACCAAGACGATCTGAAATTGATAGAGTTGTTGGCAGATGTATATAGTTGGCAGAAAGAATTTGCAAACTCTATCGATATGTATAACAAGCTCCTTACGATGTCGTTGAAAGGGCAAGACAGGAAGAGGGTATCGCTCAAACTGGCCGAAGTTTATCGTTATAACGGTCAAAATGAGGAAGCGATAAAATTATATGAGAAGTTTTTAACGAACTGATTATGTGCAAGGATAACAAATATATCTGGTTTTGCTTTGTTGCTTTGTTGGTGATTATTGGCATGGCTGATCTGACTTTGTCGGTAGAATCACAAGAAGACAGAGCAAGTCTTGGTATGGCTTTGAGTTTTAATAACCTTGGGCAGTATGACAAGTCTATCCCAATGCTGCAGAAGTTGCATAAGAAGTATCCAAATGACAGCGAGATAGCGGTTGAGCTTGCAAAAGCTTTTGGCTTTAGCGGTAATGCGGAAAAAGCAGAAGAGATTTTAAATTCTCTTATGATGTCTGAGCCACAGAATAGAGAACTACAATTGCTCTTCGCAAATATCATGGAAGCAAATCAGCAATTTGACAAGGCAAGACAGCAGTATCTCGATCTCCAGCAGCAGGAACCCAATGACAAGCTTATCATTAAAATTGCCGAGCTTTCAAGCTGGCTGAAAGATTACCCTACTTCGATAGAATATTATAAGCAGGCTTTGGACAAATCAGCAGATGATCGGCAGATACATTTAAAATTGGCAGATATGTATTTCTGGTCGAGCAAATATGAGCAGGCAATAAAATATTACAGCATATCCGGTATTGGACCTGAAAAAGAGGAGAAGCGTTTTGAGAATCTTGGCTATTGTTATTTGAATACGAAGCAATATTTGAAGGCTATAGATGTTTTCGAAAGACTGTCAAAAAAAGCACCTGAAAAAATAGATTTTAAGATAGCTTTAGCAAATGTCTATTATAGCAGAGGTCAAATTGATGAAGCTCTG
Source organism: Planctomycetota bacterium (assembly GCA_023135255.1). Lineage (GTDB taxonomy): Bacteria > Planctomycetota > Phycisphaerae > Sedimentisphaerales > Anaerobacaceae > JAGLTN01. The sequence goes on along the minus strand of JAGLTN010000205.1, from coordinate 229 downwards.
GGGCAATTTAAAAAAATTGTTGAGTTGGAGCCTACTAATGCAGACGCAGTGGTTAAGCTTGCTGAGATATATGCAACAAAGAAAGAATATCAAAAAGCTATTGATATATGCAAACAGTTTTTACGCACCCACCAAGGTAACAAAAAAGTCCTGTTGCTGATTGCCAGGATACAGAGCTGGAATAAGAAATATCAGGAAAGTTTGAATAACTATGATGAGTTGATCAAAG
>JAGLTN010000204.1 GCA_023135255.1 Planctomycetota bacterium | reverse complement strand
CAGCATCTAACAACAGCAGAAGCTGCGAGCTTCAAGGTTTACCAGGCAGAGGCACTGGAAATTTTGATTGCCTGGGGCGAGAAAAGAAACGAGTCGATGGAACTTATCGCCATTGCCTGCAAAAAACATCCGGATGTGAAAACCGCAGAAGAGCTTGTACCTTTGGTTTACAGATTAAAACAGGGAATAGAAGTCTGATTGGAAATTTAAGTTATGGCAGTAAACAGAGTTATCAGCAATAGGCCGCTTAACAGCAAAGAAGAAGGCTTTAACACCTCGCTTAGGCCTAAGTCACTCGACGAGTGCATAGGGCAATCCTCGATAAAAGAGAAATTAATTATCGCGATGGCTGCTGCCAAGCAAAGAGCCGAGCCACTGGAACACATACTTTTTTATGGACCGCCCGGCCTAGGCAAAACCACGCTGGCAAATGTAGTTGCCAATGAAATGGGGGCTACTCTAAGGTCATCTTCAGGCCCGGCGATGGTAAAACAAGGCGACGTAATGGGAATGCTCAGCAACATAGCCACAGGCGATGTACTCTTCATCGATGAAATACATCGGCTAAGCACCGCCGTTGAAGAATTCATATACCCGGCGATGGAAGATTTCAAAGTGGACTTCACCGTTGATAGCGGCCTGCATGCCAAAACCATTAACTTTCCATTAAAAAGATTCACACTCATCGGCGCAACCACCAGAGCAGGACTCCTAAGCAGCCCGCTTAGAAGCAGATTCGGTATGTTGTACCATATGGATTTTTACAGTGACAACGAACTGACAGAGATCATCTTCAGGTCAGCGGATCTTTTAAAAATGAAGTGCGAAGAAAACACACTCGAAATGATAGGGAGCAGATCAAGAGGGACTCCGAGAATCGCGAACCGTCTTTTGAAAAGAGTTCGTGACTATGCACAGGTCAAAAACCAGGGAGTGCTTACGCCGAAAATAGTTGAAAATGCCCTCAACATGGAACAGATCGACCATTTAGGTCTTGATGAACTCGACAGAATGTTTTTGCGGTCACTGGCGAAAGTTTATAACGGAGGGCCTGCCGGCATCGACGCTATCGCAGCGACTTTAGGCGAAGAAAGAGACACGCTCGAAGATGTTGTTGAGCCTTACCTGCTGCAAATAGGTTTTTTAAGAAGAACCAAAAGAGGCAGAGAAATCACACCAGCAGCCTGCGATCATCTTGGTTTAAAATTGAAAAAGAAAAAAGACAGCGAAGTTTCTTTTTTCGAAGAGTCCGAAGACATTTAAATCATTTGCCCAGAATATACTTTGCCATTTTAGGCATCTTCTGCATGTGAGACGCCAAAAGATTAATTATGATTCTTTCGACCTGGTTTAATGTCTGCTCATTTGCTTTGGGGATATTTTTAAGGTTTGCAAGGCAATAAGCCGCTTGCCTGGTGATCTTAGCCTTATCCGGAAAGCTCATATCACAATCCTTGCATATTATACCATTTGCCGAATTGCTGAAATAAACATCAAACCACTTTTGATCATATTTGTTTTTGCAATTGGCACACTCATTTAAAACCGGCTGTAAACCAATCTCTCTTAACAGTGACAACTGAAAATATATTAAAAGCGAGATCGTTTCATTTTGACTGGCTGCGGTCTGAACATCTTTTAAAAACTGCACAAAGTCATCGAACAATTGCGGATGCGGATCGTGCTCATCAACGAGATTTGTCACCAGCTCACATGCAAAAAGGCTGCTGTTATAGCACAGGTAATTTCGGCTTAGCCCCGAAAGACCGCTTTTCTGTTGAAATTCTGTCAAAGTCGAAAGCTTATCCTCCTGAGAAGCATGGAACATAATATCGCCGAAAGAAAAAATCTCTATAGCGCCCTCAAAAGAAGATTTAGCTCGTTTGGAGCCTTTGGCGATCGCACTTATTTTGCCGCTTTGCCTTGCGAAAAATGTCACGATCTGGGATGTCTCGGAATAATCAACGCAGCGAATACAAATGGCTGTATCTTTAGTCAGCATCTTCGCTCTTCCGCAACTTTTCAATTCTGATACGTTTTACTTTCCTCGCCTCGGCAGCAGATATGGTGAATTTCAGGTTTTCATATTCGAACGTCTCTAAAGCCTTGGGAATATATCCCAGATGTGAGAACACAAAGCCGCCTACCGTGTCATAATCTTCTTCTTCAGGCAGCTTTATATCAAATTCATCGTTCAGATCATCAATATAAACCCTGGCATCAACCTCTATCGTCTGCTCATTTATTTTCCTAATCTTCTTAGCCGGTACATTCTCATATTCATCTGTTATCTCACCGACAAGCTCTTCGAGAATATCCTCAAGCGTAACAATACCAGCGGTGCCGCCATATTCATCCAGCACAACTGCCATGTGAAGTTTCTGATTCTGAAATTCGTGAAGCAGCACCCTCAAAAGCTTTGTCTCCGGAACGAAGTAAGCATCTCGTAATTTATCTTTAAGCCTGAATTCCGCTTTATCTTTACCAATTTCGGTAAGCATATCCTTAGCGTAGACCACACCAACAATATTATCTATATTTTCTTTATAAACGGGAACCCTCGAATGACCAGCCTTGATGACAGCATCAAGTACCGTATCCAAATCCGAGTTAACCTCAATAGCAACAACGTCGGTTCTTGGTGTCATTATTTCGTCAGCAGCGGTTTCGCTAAGTTCAAGAACATTCTCTATCATCTCCTGCTCTTCCTCATCCACAACCCCCTCGTTCTTCCTCATCTCCAGACCGCTGAGAAATTCTTCCTGCCTTTCCTCATGCTCTTCTTCAGGCGTAGTTTCAACGACACCAGCAAGCCTTCTGACCAGCAAGTCAGACAAACCGGATAAATAAGTGACAGGCCAGGCTATCAATATAAAAAACATTAATATATTGTAAGTTCTGCTCAGTATTTTTTCGCTGGAATATTTTGCCCAGGCATTGGGGATAGTAATTACAAAGATCATGAAGATTACAACGCAACATACAAAAGCCCAGATGTATTCCTGGACTGTCAAATTTCCAGGGCGGATTATCTCGATCCCGACCAACACCACAGTCCAGCTGCAAACGCTGAAAAACATTCTATAAAACGAACTGACCAGAATAAGCTTTTCGCAATTATCTATCAATTTCTCAGCTGTTTTTTCCCTGCCGATAGACTTGAACGCTTCTAAAAGCTTCACATGCGAAAATACCCTCAAAGAAATGGTGCTTACAGCGAAAAACATCGCCCCCATCGTAAAGATAAACACCAAACATAAAATCCAACCAAGCGGACTCACCTAATTCCCTTTCCAATCAAATATAATTTCAAATGCTTTATTAAACTTTCAAATATCTGCATGATAAACTTTTCCAAAGCCGTACTTCGTCAGTATCTTATCTTCCATCTGGTGCATTTTGGCAGCATCTTCTTCAGCCATATCGTCAAAACCAAGATTATGCAACAGACCGTGAATAATGTAAAGAGCTAATTCGGCTTTACTGTCAATGCCTCTTTTTTGGGCCTGACGTATCGCTCTTTCAGCGTTAACAACAATATCAAAAAGCCTGACATCGCATTTATCGTCGGAAAGATCGAAACTTATAACATCAGTGATGCCGTCTTTGTTAAGAAACTGCTTATTGACCTCGACTATCTTTTCATCTCCCACTACCAATATATTTATCGAAGCCGAATCGACGCCGAATTCGGCAGAAACATCTTTTATGATCTGCCGGAATTGGGTCGGCTCATAATCCACACCTGTAAATTCCTGCTCTATATTGACTTGTATCTCCTGCGGCTCATGACTATCCATAAATCATTGTCCCTGACCGTTTTTAGATTCCCATTCAGGTGTATCTACCCGCTGAGGATAAGCGATCCTGCCATGATAATGCCCCGCCAAAGCCTTAGACAGCGCCGCTTCTATCTTACTAAGCTCACACAAAGTAAGATCACACTCATCAAACTGACCATCCTGCAGTCGTTTCATAGCTATATTATGAACAACCGTTTCAATTTTTGTCGGTGTTATTTCTGCCAAAGACCTTGCCGCCCCTTCAATAGCATCAGCGATCATCACAATAGCAGCTTCTTTTGTTCTGGGTTTGGGTCCGGCATATCTAAACTCGCTTTCAAGCAAAGGCCCCTGCTTTTCATCATGCTGTTTTTTAGCTTCATTGTAAAAATATTCTATCAAAGTGGTGCCGTGATGGGTCTCTATAAACTGTCTTAAAACCGCCGGTAATTTATATTCTTTAGCCATCTCAATGCCGTCTTTGACGTGACCAACAATTATCAGCTGGCTCATTGTCGGCGCAAGCTCTTTATGGCGATTGTTTTGGCCCATCTCATTTTCAACAAAATACGTAGGCTTATTAATTTTACCGATATCATGGTAATAGGCACCAACTCTGCATAACAGCCCGTTGCGGTTAATGCTTTCTGCTGCTGCTTCGGCGATTGAACCTACCAGAAGACTGTGGCTGAACGTCCCCGGTGCCTCCATCGCAAGCCTTTTCAACAATTCCTGGTTAGCATCACTATAAGCAAGCAACGTCATCGATGTCGCTATTCTGAATACCTTTTCGATAACCGGCAAAAATCCCTGAACCAGAAAGCCCACCAGAAAAACCGCCAATCCGTTATAACCGACATTGATGAAAATATCCGATGTCTTATTAGCACCAACAAGAAAGTTGAGCGAAAATGAGGTTACAAACACGACAAATATCGCCACAGCTGTCACCTCAAGCATTTTCATCCTTGTGCGTATTTCTCTCAGTAAAAAACAACACGTTATTGCACCTGCCAGCATTGTAAAAAATACCTTTACCTGAGCATCAACACCTACTGCCAGAAAACCTATAAAACAATAAAACATGCTCATACTTATCGCAAAACGCTGGTCATAACAAATAGTAAGAATAATAGCTGCCGCTACCGCTGACCCAACCGCCCAGGCTTCTCGATTTGTCATTAAAACACCAAACTTAGTTACTGCGATGAGCATCAAAAACAAACCGCTCATAGCTAATGCCCTGGCGTGGTTCTTAGTGACACGCTTTTGGTAGTAAAATATATAAAGCGACATTGCAACAGTAACTTCTGTGACTATAACCACAAGAGGGAACATTTGGGAGTAACTTCTTTTGTCGATAAATTCAAAAGATAAAATAAGAACACAAAGCACAACAAAAGAAATTGCAATAAGCATAGATATGAGAAAATCAACCGTAATGAACTGGCTGATCTTCAAAAATTTATCTGCTTCCATACTCTTATGCAGTTGGTCACGTCTCGGATTTGTTTTCCTTGAAAAACGCATTTTTTATCCTGACATTAAAAAATTATTTATCCTTAGCTTTTTTCTTATACGCCCGTACAATATTTTGAACCAGCTTATGACGCACTATATCCTGCTGGCTTAATTCAACACACCCAATGCCCTTTATCCTTTTAAGCGTCTCTATCGCATCAACCAGACCGCTTTTTTGTTCTTTTTCAAGGTCGCTCTGAGTAATATCGCCGGTAATTATCATTTTAGAACCATTACCAAGCCTGGTCAATACCATCAACATCTGCAATGGTAACGTATTCTGGGCTTCATCACAAATTATAACCGAATCATTCAGCGTCCTGCCTCTCATAAATGCAAGAGGAATGATCTCAATAATATCAAGCTCAATAAATTTTTTCATCTGGGTAAAACTCATCATATCACCCAGTGCGTCAAATAAAGGCCTTAAATATGGATTAACCTTAGCTTTCAGATCTCCTGGTAAAAATCCAAGCTTTTCGCCTGCCTCGACTGCCGGTCTTGCAAGAACTATCCTCCTGACCTGCTTATTTTTTAACATCGAAACGGCAACCGCAACAGCAAGGTAAGTCTTTCCAGTGCCGGCTGGGCCCGTGCAAAAAGTCAAATCCTTTCTCAACATCGCATCGATATATTTCATCTGCCCCGGTGTGTTAGCCTTGATGATCTTCTTGCCCGAGTAAACACTAATAGCACGAGAAAGGCCTTTCAATGCAGCCTTAGAT
>JAGLTN010000203.1 GCA_023135255.1 Planctomycetota bacterium | reverse complement strand
AGACAGCCGGGTCATCTGAAGTCGGATTAACCCTGAAAACTTCTTCACCGGTTTTACTGTTAATCAGCATAAACTGAAGAGGTCTTTTCTTTATTTTATATTTCTTGACGAATTCTGTGACCTCTTTGAATTCTTGTTCTGTTGAATTACTTTTCAGAGGAAACTCCAGCTTAATAGCAGTCAGAGATTTTTGAGTAAAATCGATAAAAAACGGATTACTTAAGAGGTTTTTAAGATATTGCTCATGAACAGATTGCAATCCATTGGTTAATATCAGCAGTTGAGGCGTGTCAGTCTTAGCGGCATTTTTTTTGCCCTCGAGAAGAGAGGTAAATAGCTTAATTGTTTTCGTGTCATTTGCGTCAGCAGTCGTATCGTTATTGTTTAAAGCATTTTGCGCCGGGCAAAATTGAATAAACACAGTCAGAATAAAAATCTGAAAGAGTTGTTTCAGGTGCATAATGTTTTCCCAGACTAATTATAAGTTAATATAACAACTTCCATGATTGTACTCGTAATGGCGGCAATAGTCAAACATAACCAAAGTTTGGTGAGAACATTCTCGCAGTATTTTTTTATTCAGTTAAAAGGTAGGTAGTGCCAGGTAGAGTGGATTTACTAAGAACCCTCAAATAGTATTGCTTGTTCTTACTTTTTGTGTTTTTTTGATTTGTTCGAGTGCGGCCTTTATTCTTTCCTTGCTGGTCTGTGTTTTAAGAGCAATATCAGTTTCCTGAAGCTTGCCGATAGCTCGCAATTTTTTATATCTTGCTTCAATGAGCTTATCAGGATTGATTTTTTTGAACTGCTTTAGCGATTTAACAATATATTTTTCTACGTTATAAACCGTGTCATGGATATTTCTATGAGCACCGCCGAGAGGTTCTTTGATGACATCATCCACCAGTCCAAGACTATGCAGATCTTTGCTTGTCAGCTTCAAAGCTTCCGCTGCCAGATCAGCTTTTGAACCATCGCGCCAAAGTATCGCAGCACAACCTTCGGGTGAGATAACAGAATAATAGGCGAATTCCAGCATGGCAAACTTATCACCAACGCCGATACCCAACGCTCCGCCTGATCCGCCTTCACCAATGCATACGCAAACGACAGGAACTTTAAGCCTGGACATTTCCATAAGATTGATCGCTATCGCCTGAGCCTGACCTCGTTCTTCAGCACCAATACCAGGATATGCTCCTGGAGTATCTATGAGGGTTACGACAGGGATGCCGTATTTCTCAGCGAATTTCATTTTGGCCATTGCTTTTCTATAACCTTCGGGGTTTGGACACCCGAAGTTACAGGATATTTTCTCTTTTGTGGTTCTGCCTTTATCCTGACCGACGACAAGGACCTTTTCTCTGCCTATCTTACCAAGACCTGTAATTATCGCCCGGTCATCACCAAAAGTTCTGTCCCCGTGCAGTTCACGGAAATCCTTAACCATAAGATTAAGGTAATCGCCAAAAAGGGGTCTTTGGGGATGTCTTGCGACTTTTACGGTTTGCCATGCAGTCAAATTTGAATAGATACTTTTCAGTTCAGCTACCTGCTCTTTTTGTAAGCCACGTATTTCTTCGGAATAGCTGATACCTTTCAAAGAGCTAAGCTTTCTCAACTCTTCCATCTGCATATCAAAATCGGCGACTTTATTTTCAAAGTCCAGATAATCGCCACCATTATTATTTTTATTATTTTTAGCTGTCATAATAAGCAAATATTTTTTTACACTCTGCTCAAATACCGACTGCATCTCTTCCGACTGGTCAGCTTATGAGCTATTTACAAAAAAATCCTGCCTGCACAATACAGGCTGGACAAATCATGAATCGCCATATCCATAGGCCAATTCCCATCAGGCTCTAAATAATACCAATTTTAACTGATAAATCAAAGAAAAAAATTGACATTCGGCTCTGCTTGCTATACTTTTTAGTAGTGTGTATTCTGAGTTCAAAAACCATAAGGCCTTTATTATGAAAGACTTAAAGCAAATAACTGTTATAGGACTCGGCCTCTTAGGGGGGTCGATTACTTCTACAGTTTTACGCTGTTTTTCCGGTGTAAAAGTTGTAGGTTATGCGCATAGACCCTCAACTCGCGAAAAAGCCCGCGAGCTGATGATCACAGATGAAGTGACCGGTAACCTCAAAAAAAGCGTCGCAGATTCGGATATTGTGATACTTGCCAGCCCGATATATATCTTCAAATCGATATTTGCTGAGATAGCAGAGAGCTTAAAAGCCGGTTGTATTGTTACTGATGTAGGCTCTACTAAAATGTTGCCTCACAAGTGGGCTCAAAAGTATCTGCCTGGCCATGTTCATTATGTTGGTTCCCATCCCATAGCAGGTTCCGAACAAAGGGGCGTTGAGTATTCAAGAGATGACATGTTTGACCGGGCAATGTGTATAATAACATCCACCAGCAAAACCAATTCCGCTGCTGCTTTGAAGATAGAAAAATTCTGGCGTGGGCTTGGCTGTCATATTAGTCGCATGAGCCCGGCAGTTCATGACAGGATATTTGCCAATGTAAGCCATCTGCCTCATATGATGGCAGCTTCTCTGATTAATGCGGCAAAGACTGACGAGCTTAAGTTTGCTGGTAAAGGGTTTATTGATACATCGAGAGTCGCTTCGGGGCCGGCAAATATCTGGACAGATATACTGCTCGCCAATGACCGCAACCTGATAAAGGGAATTGATCGGGTTATAAAAGAGTTAAGCAAACTCAGCCAGGCTGTGAAAGATAGAGACAGAAAACGCATTCACGCTTTGCTTGAGAAAGCAAGAAACAAACGTGCTGAGCTGATAAATTATAAAATTGAAAAGAAGGAACTATTATAGTGAAACAATGGCGTTTTGAAGTTTTTAATCGCACCAATTGTGTTGACGTGCATGGCGACGGCATTGGCGATGAAATACGTGAATTAGGTATTACCACAGTCGAGGCGGTATCATCTGCAACTGTCTTTCTGATCGAAGCAGATTTTGATAATAATTTCGCTGAGAAGGTGGCTTGTGAGTTGCTTGCTGATCCGGTTTCTCAGGAGTATTACATTGGTAAAAGTCAGGAGCCTGTTGGTCTGGCGAAGGCAACTTTAATAGAGGTGCACCTTAAAAGCGGTGTTACTGACCCGGTTGCTCAGTCTGTAGTGACAGCATTGGTGGACATGGGTGCAAAGCCTGAAAGTGTCCGCACCGCCCGCAAGTATGTTTT
>JAGLTN010000202.1 GCA_023135255.1 Planctomycetota bacterium | reverse complement strand
ATATGGAACATAGGCGAAAACCAGACATATCCTTTTTTACGTCAATATAAAGCCGGCGATTTGAATCACGATGGAATTGTAAACTTTACAGACTTCGCAATCTTAGCCGACGACTGGCTGAAGTAGTAAAAAAGCAATCTTTACAAAGTCAAGGTTTTCCGCTAACTTATTTGTGATTATTAATTTTATTAAAGGCCATGAATGAATCGCAGGGAATTCTTAACTTTTATCGGCGCAGGCGCAATTTCGTTTTCTTTTGGAAATTTCTGCAAAGGCAAAACCACCCCAAAAAAGCCTAACATATTATTAATAATGGCAGATGATATGGGCTTTTCTGATGTCGGTTGTTACGGCGGCGAGATATCTACGCCAAACCTCGATAGCTTAGCGAAAGATGGTTTACGTTTTAATCAATTTTATAATTGTGCCCGATGCTGCCCCACCCGCGCAAGCATTCTTACCGGTTTATACCCCCACCAGGCAGGAATTGGCCAAATGGATCACTGGAGAGGCTCAGAGAAAGGCCCATACCAGGGATATCTGAACAACAAGTGCATGACAATTGCAGAAGTCCTCAAACCAGCAGGTTATAAATGTTATATGTCAGGCAAATGGCACGTTGGTGAATTCCCCGAAGCTTGGCCTGAAAAACGAGGCTTCGATAAATTCTATGGCCTGGCCAGCGGAACCATGAATTATTTTGATATCAAAAAGGCAAGAACAAAAGACATTGACAGAGTCTTCGTTGAAAACGACAGGAGAATAACACCGCCAAGCAAGGATTTTTATTCCACCGATGCCTTCACCGACAAAGCAATAAACATGCTCAATGACCATAACAGCGATGAACCCTTCTTTTTATATTTACCTTACACCGCTCCACATTGGCCTTTACATGCATGGGAAAGGGACATTGCAAAATACCAAGGCCGATATATGTCAGGCTGGGACAAGCTCCGCAAGAAAAGATACGAAAAACAACTCAAGCTTGGAATAATTGATTCTACATGGAAACTCTCTGCCTCTGATTCCGGGGTTGCCAAATGGGACGAGCTCGACGAAGCAAAGAAAAAAGAGATGGACAGAAAAATGGCTGTCTACGCCGCCCAGATCGACAACATGGATCAAAACATCGGACGCATTTTGCAGACGCTAAAGAAAAATGGCAAGTTTGAAAATACTTTGATTCTATTCCTGTCGGATAACGGCGCCTGTCACGAAAGCGGCCCTTTCGGCGTAAATTTTCGCAGAGATTTGAAAGGCAAAATAGGCACAGCAGATTCTTACCATAGTTATGGCCAAAGCTGGGCAAACGCTTCAAACACTCCTTTAAGGCTTTACAAACACTGGGCGCATGAAGGAGGGTTTTCAACTCCGCTGATCGCGCATTGGCCCGAAAAAATCTCAGACCGCGGACAAATCAGAAACCAGGTCGGTCATATCATTGACATCATGCCCACCATAATAGAAGCTGCCTCAGCAGAATATCCCCAAAGCTATAAAAACAAAAAACTAACCCCACTTCAGGGCGTGTCACTTATTCCAGCTTTTGAAAACGATACCAACAAAGACCGCCTGCTCTACTGGGAACATGAGCATAATAACGCTATAAGGCAAGGCGACTGGAAGCTCGTCTTAGATAGCGAAAACACCAACAGCTGGGAACTATACAATATTAAACAAGACCGCTGTGAAACCAACAACCTTATCACTCAAAAACCAAAAATCGCAAAACAGCTGAAAGAAAAATGGTTCAAATGGGCCAAGCAGTGCGGCGTCAGGTTAAAAATAAAGTAACATTTTTTGTTTATGAACAGGTCAAGGAGTAGTCACTATGCAAAACAGCAGGCAAAGTCGCAGAGAATTTTTGAGGAATATGGGTATCGGTTTAGCAGCAGCGATGGTGCCTGGTTGTGCATCTATTGCGGGTAAGGCCTCTAAGAAGCCCAATTTTGTTATAATCTTTACTGACGATCAGGGATATCAGGATGTTGGTTGTTTCGGCTCGCCTTTAATAAAAACCCCTAACCTCGACAAGATGGCAAAAGAAGGGACTCGATTTACAGATTTCTATTCCGCAAATTCGGTATGCACACCTTCACGCGCTTCGCTGATGACCGGCTGTTATCCGCCGAGAGTAAGTATCTATAATGTTATTTTCCCATATGCCGACTGGGGGCTGAACCCGAAAGAGATAACCGTTGCTGAACTGCTGAAAACCCAAGGCTACGCCACTGCCTGTATTGGAAAATGGCACTTAGGACACAAACCTGAATTGCTGCCTACAAGACAGGGGTTCGATTACTATTACGGTATCCCATACAGCAATGATATGCATATTAACCCCGAAATGAAGCTGGCGGAAAATATTAAACTGCGTGAAGGGGTCAGCGTAGAGAGTATTAAAAAGGACAAACCTAAACAAAATTGGGTTCCGTTGATGGAGAACGAGGAAATTGTCGAATACCCCTGCGACCAGAGAACTCTGACGAAACGTTCTACGGAAAAAGGTCTGAAATTCATCGCCGACAACAAGAACAAGCCTTTCTTTTTATATGTCCCTTACACGATGCCTCATATACCGCTTTTTGTTTCTGATGATTTTAATGGCAAGAGCAAACGGGGCTTGTATGGCGATGTTATCGAGGAGATAGATTGGGGCGTTGGGCAGATATTTAAGAAACTCAAAGCTCTTGGACTCGACGATAATACGATGGTTATTTTTGCGTCGGATAATGGACCCTGGCTGCAAATGAAAGAAAATGGCGGATGTGCGTTGCCGCTTCGAGGCGGTAAATTCCAGACTTATGAAGGTGGTATGAGAGTGCCTTGCATTATGCGCTGGCCTGGGAAAATACCGGCAAAGCAAGTTTGCGGTGAGTTATGCTCTACGATAGATATCCTGCCGACATTTGCGCAACTGGCGGGTTATGATGTGCCGGCGGACAGGATCATTGACGGCAAAAATATCTGGCCTTTGATAAGCGGCCAAGCAAACGCAAAATCGCCTCATGATGATTTCTATTATTATCGAGCTGAGGTGCTTGAAGCTATCCGGTCAGGCCGATGGAAACTGCGAAAAGTCAAAGAAAACATCGAACTGTATGATCTGAAAAACGACATCAGCGAAAAGAACAACCTCGCTGAGAAAAAACCTGAGCTTGTTAAACTGCTTCTGGCAAAAATGAAAGCCTTCGACAAAGAGCTGAACAACAGCAAACGCCCCGCTGGTAAAATAAAATAATCAACGATCAAAGACAGCCAAGCAGAATACCCTTAAGGGTAGTAAATGTCCGCGAATAAAGACGTAACTTGTTATTTTTAAGTTATTTGCCCGCGGATAAACGGAACAATTCAATTGGGATCAGTATATAAAGCCTGCACCACTCTCGATACAGGCTTATAATTTCTCTGTATTATGCCGGATAACTTTTAACTTAGTTGTCGCCGGGCAAATACTAACAGCTCTTAGTAACGTCCGGAGCCGCCACGACCGCCGCCGCCGCTATCTCTTCTGTTGCCGCCACTACGGTCACTTCTTCCGCCGCCAAATCCACCGCGACCACGACCGCCGCCACCGCCACCGCCACCGCCGCCACGAGGACGATCAGTTTTAGGCTTGGCTTCATTAACTTTCAGTGCCCTTCCATTTATCTCTTTACCGTCAAGAGCATCAATCGCTGCCTGTGCCTGCTCAGCTGAAGCCATTTCGATAAAACCAAACCCTTTGCTCCTGCCGGACATTTTGTCGGCGATAATCCTGGCATTGTCAACCTCACCAAATTCAGAGAAAAGAGTTTCTAACTCCTCTTGGGTTGTTGCAAAATCCAGATTACCCACATAAATATTAGTATTCTTAGCCATAAAAACTCACAAACCTGATAAAAAAATATATGGCCCTGCTATCATTTCCGGGCCAAATCGAAAGTGGTTCTCTAACCACGAAGCTGTATCCTACCCCTTAGGCAACCCAAAGTACAAACAAAAATAAAATAAATATAACGTAAAAACATATTTTACTGTTTTTTCACGATTTTGAATCGCAACATGTGATAAAACAGCGATAACTAAGACAAAATACAATATCACCCTGCCTTTATGGCAAAAGATAAACAAGATGCCTTATGGATTGCCTAAGAATACATCAATCCATCATTTGCTGCAGTTCTTGTTTCCGGACCACCAGCCAGCGGCAAAAGCAGTTTAAAATCACCTGCTGAAATTAGCAATGAGAGCTTGTTTTTTCTTGCGAGAGTAAGCTTTGATTTATTTTTCTCTTTGAGCAGAAAAGGGGAATGTTATCAGGGCAGGCCATGGCACGAATCGGGAGATTTAAAGCCAGATTACAATAGCTATGATCAACAGTTATTGAATACTATTTCCACTAAAAAAATTTGAAAAAAAGCTGTTTTTAGGCAAAGAATTGACATCGAATGATCACGAAATTAGTGGAAAACTGCATGTGTAGTGACAAAATGGAGGCATGGATTTCGAATACAGGAAAGGCTGCAAGTTTAACGCTTACAGCCCATAGATAAATCAGATTTACAATAAAAACCATTCAACGCCCTCAAGCCAATGATTAGCAAAATGGGCAAAGTCAGTAAAGTCAACGTCCTTATCAAGGTCTATATCTCCAGTTGGGTATGTCAGCCTTATGAAGGGATATATCTGGTTATCTTCAATACCCCATGATTCAGCAAAATCCCAATCGTCAAAAGTGGTTCTTTGTTTCATTTCCGCTGTTGTTTTACCTTCTCCGCCAGCACTGTTTGCCTGGCCGCTGGTTTCGATGTCCCAGAAACAGTTGGCGGTAATTGAAGTTGAGCCCACTTTGATCCCTATCAGCCCGCCGACGTCTGCATTGCCGGTGACCAGTCCGGTCGAATAGGATGTATGAATTTCACTAGTTACAGTATGGCGTCCGCATAATCCGCCGACCTCGCTATTACCGGTAACATTTCCTGTTGCGTAGCTGTTGTTGATGTAGCCGCTGTAATTTGTTCCTGTTAAGCCGCCGATCTCATCAGAATATAGCCCGCTGGTAACCGAGGTTGTTGCATAGCAGTTGTTAATTTCACCGGAATAGAAATTAGTGCCTACCAACCCGCCGAGGCTGCCGGAATTGTTTCCGCCGGTAATGCTGCCTGATGCATAACATTTATAAATAACGGCGGAACCTCCAACATTAACATTAGTTCCTATCAGTCCGCCAATGCTCCCGCAAGCGTCGTTCTGTGTAGTGATGTTTACGGAGGTATGGCAATTGCTGACATAGCCTTCACTCCGGCCCGCCAGTCCACCGATAGAGACACCGCCGTTTAAGCTGATTTGTCCGGTTGCGTCACAATTGCTGATAATACCGTAATTCATTCCAGTCAGTCCACCGATGTAGTATGGGCGAGTTTCGCTGGCTATATCATATTCTTGAATGGATAGATTTTTAATCACGGAATTATGATCAAGTTGTCCGAATAGACCGAGATAATCATTTTCTACCGCACCTGCGTCGATTGTCAGGTTGGATATTACATGGCCTTTACCATCTAAGCTGCCTGCAAAAACAGTTCCCTGATAATCTAATGTCGCATTATCTGTGTCCGGTGCAATAACCGCGGTGGTGTATGTTATATCTGCGAGGTTAATATCTGTTTCCAGTCGGATATAAATACCATCTGCCCAGTATGAATCTTCAGAAGTGAACATATCGAAATCTTCCCGTGATCTTATAACAAATGGGTCCACTTCACTGCCGCTGCCTCCAAGGGAATATCGTGGGTAATCGACGTTTCCACTTTCTATCATCCATATAAACTCGGTGCCGTTGTCAGTTTCACCAACAAAATCCCAGCCTTCATCTGTGAAGGTGCTTTCCTCCTGCATTTCGGAAGTAGTTTTACCTGTTCCGCCGGCACTTGAGAAAATCAGGCTGGTTTGTACATCCCAAAAACATGCTGTGATAATACCACCGTTGTTATAACCAATCAGACCGCCAACGTCATCATCACCACTAACAGTTCCGGTCGAATAACAATAGCTGACAGTGCTGTCATAACAGCCTCCTATCAATCCGCCAAGTTTGTCATCTCCGGTTACGCTTACCTGGGCATAGCAGTTACTCACATTACCGTTGCTGCTGTTATAGCCTATCAATCCTCCGATAGTGTCACGGCCTGAAACACTGCCAGTCGCACAACATCGTTTGATGGTTCCAAAGTTAAAGCCAGTCAAGGCACCAATGAAATCAGAATCAACTCTGCCGGCTATGTCGCAGTCAGCCACAGTGAGATTTTTGATTTCACCGGTAGAACCGATATATCCGAACAGACCGTGATAACGGCCACCTGTAGATGTAGCATCGATTATCAATCCTGATATTGTGCGGCTATTCCCATTAAAGCTTCCCGTAAACTCTGTGCCCTGAAAACCTGTTGTACTAGAAGTATCCGGCGAGATAGGCGAGGTAGTGTAAGTTATCCCTGCCAAATCAAGGTCAACATCAAGGCGAGTATAATCAGCCCAGTAATTCGCATCAGCGACAAAATCATTGAAGTCTGGTAACGATTCAATAAGCCATGGATCGTTTTCTGTACCACTGCCGGAAATGGCATAGACATTTACTGAAAAAACAGCCAGAACCAGCAGTACAAAAACTGCAATCGTAGATTTGTTAATCTTTTCCATCTCCTACTCCAAAAAAAATATTATTTCCCTTCTTCTCAAAACCAACCTTCCTTTATCTTTTCTTGCAAGTCTATAACAACAGTCCCACAAACAAGTTAATTCTACCCTATCACTATCCGAAAGTCAAGCGTTAGTTGTTAAAACTGGGGTTTTTACCGGACTAACAGCGATTATGACTCAAAAAAAGGTCTGGGTTTTCAACAGCCCCAAAATACCGCGTCAATTCATCGTTACAACCAGTCCGCAATCGGTAATTGTTCAACTGCGTGTCGCAGGACAGGGTCAACATTTGTATATACCTTGTTTGCAAGATACAGCGAAGAATGCTGTCAGGGCCGATTGTGGCACGAATCGGGAGATTTAAAGCCAGATTACAATAACCATGATCAACAGTTATTGAATACTATTTCACTGAAAAAAAAATATAAAAAAGCTGTTTTTGAGCGAAAAATAGACTTCGAATAATGCACAAATTGATAGAAAACTGCATGTGTAGTGTCAAAATGGAGACATGGATTTCGAATACAAAAAGGGCTGCAAGAATTAACTCACAGCCCTTATGATTATAGCTAAAATATTTTATTCACTATTCAATATGTCAATAACTAATTGGACTGCCTCAATCAGATCATCTGCTTCTTCTCCGGATATCTTCTTACCACGCTGAGCTTCTACTGCATTAATAAACGCTTCTAAAGAATTGACAGCTGCCTCATCGTTCTTTTCATTATCATCTTCTAACTTCTCCAGAGCACTATCCAATTTCACAATCAAACTATTCTCAATCCCATGTGGCAACATCATTCCTTCAATACCATTGATTAGATCAATAAGTATATCAATAGGCCCAATGACCTTCACAATAACGTAGTTAGGCCCGGAATTATCTATTCCATCGTTTACAATTAGTTCAATGCTATACTCGCCGACAGGTAGTTCAATTGTTGGACTCACACCATTCGCCTCATATATATTGTTGTCAACTATCCATGACCAGCTATACGTTAGCTGGTCACCATCCGGATCATATGAATCATTGCCATCAAGAACTACTTTCGCTATACCGTCAATCCGGGCGTAGGCTATCTGGTTAGGTCCAGCATCTGCGATGGGGGTATTATTAACAACTGTCAATAAATAGGAGTGTTGTTGACCGAATGAATCAACACCTTGGGCAGCAATTGAACCTTTGTCACTTATGTCCAATGCGTTAGTTAAAACAATATTCAAATTAGGATCGATCGTTGTATTAAGATCCACCATCCCACCAGATTTGGTCCAGATAAATGCACGCTCCGAGGAATAACCTACAGCTTGTCCAAAATTATTAATCGCACTGGCAAAGCATGCACCTCCGCCCAATCTGCCCATATCCTCAATAACACTGTCAGGCGAATCCCAGTAAACTGCGATGTGGTTAGAAACATACCTGGAAGTGTTACTATTCCCAACAATCTGACTATAGTCATTTATTCCCCTTGCATGAGTGTCATAATTGCCACCATTATCAAGGATTGTATAACTTTCGTCTGAATCATAAAATACGCCAACGTAGAGGGTGCCTGACATTCCTGTCCCACAGTCAGCAACAACCTGCCCCTTATTATTGATATTAAAACCATGACTTGCCCGTAAGTAAGGTCTCTGGAGCGTAATGAAATCGGGAGAGTAGATATTATCATCACGAAAAGGAGCGTAAGGGCCCGGAATAGAAGGTTGAGCACTGATCAAACCCGTAACCTGTCCGTTATTG
>JAGLTN010000201.1 GCA_023135255.1 Planctomycetota bacterium | reverse complement strand
GTTATGGTGAAAATCCACATCAAAATGCAGCTTATTATAAACTTGCTGCAAATGATGAAACATCTATCAGCAGTGCGAAGCTTCTTGAAGGTGGAAATGCAATCAGCTTTAATAATCTGCTCGATACAAATGCCGCTTTTGAGTTGGTAAAGGAATTTAATGAGCCGGCGGCGGTAGTGGTTAAACATCTTAATCCGTGCGGCTGTGCGATCGATGCGGATATCAGCAAGGCATACAGGAAAGCTTATGAAGGGGATGTGACAAGTGCCTTTGGGGGCATAATCGCATTAAACAGGAAAATAGACGCCCAGCTTGCTCAGACTATTATGGAATCTTACAGCCTGTTCGGCAAAGCAAAAGGCGCGAGCGGATTCTTTGCTGAAGTTATTATTGCACCAGAGTTTGACAAAGAAGCAGTTGAAATAATAAGAACTCTAAAGGCCTGGGGCTCCAGAGTAAGGCTGATGGAAACAGGGCCTATCGACAGGGTGAAAATTGATACGAGCGAATTTGATATACGCTGTGTTATTGGCGGTCTTTTGCTTCAAGAGCGTGACCTGGTTGCATGGGAGCCTAACCAGCTGACATACCCGACGAAAGTAAAGCCAACAGAAGAGCAGCTTGAAGATCTCAGGTTGGCATGGATAACAGCTAAGCATGTTAAGAGCAATACTATTACACTGGTCAATGGGAAAAGGCTTGTAGGTGTTGGCGCAGGTCAGATGAACCGTGTCGAATCTGGTTTGATCTCGTTTAAAAATGCAGGTGAATTAGCAAAAGGTGCTGCGATGGGTTCAGATGCATTCTTCCCGTTCCCCGATAATATTGACAATGCCGCTAAAGCAGGTGTAGCTTGTATTGTCCAGCCTGGTGGTTCAAAGAAAGATAATGAAGTGATCGCAGCGGCTGATGCCCACGGTATTGCAATGGTATTCACCGGCAAACGTCACTTTAAACACTAAGGACGTGTAAATAAAAAGAATTGTATGAATGATAAGCTGTCATAGTAGGTTTACGTCTGTTATGGCAGTTTTTGTTTTTATATTTAAATTGTGAACCTGGAAAATGAATAAAGCTATTATTGCGATTTGTGTTGTATTTACCTTAAGCATCAATCTTTACGCTGATAATTCTGCATGGCCTGAGCAGGTTCAGGAAATTAGTTATCTTAGCTGTGCAGATGACAGCTATCAACGGGCGATGTTTTATTCGTCAGCTAAGAAGGAAAAGATGCCTTTGCTTGTGGCTTTGCATAGCTGGTCGGCTGATTATAAACAGGATATTTCAATACCTTATGCCAAGTGGTGTGTTGAAAAGAAGTGGGTTTTGATAGCTCCGGATTTTCGCGGGCCTAATAATAAACCAGATGCTACGGGCTCTGAGCTTGTTGTGGCGGATATATTAAGTGCTGTGGAATTTGCTAAAACTCATGCAAATATCGATTCCAGCAGGGTTTATCTTGTTGGGGTTTCTGGAGGAGGGTATGCGGCGCTTTTGATGGCTGGTCGCAGTTGGCAAACGTGGACAGCGGTGTCAGCGTGGGTTCCTATTGTTGAT
>JAGLTN010000200.1 GCA_023135255.1 Planctomycetota bacterium | reverse complement strand
ACGGGTAAGGCTTCATATTTGCGGCAATATAACTGATTTACTTGAGCCTATAAAAAAGCTCGGCTGTGAGATGGTTGATATTGATTATCCTGTTGATATGTCATTTGCCAGAGAAAAGACCGGCGATGAGCAGGTATTGGCGGGCAATCTTAATCCGGTTGCGGTTTTGCAGGACTCCACGCCGAAACAGATATATGAAGCTTTGGAAATATGTCACCATCAGGCAGGTGATCGGTATATAGTTGCTGCAGGTTGTGAAATAACCAGGACTACGCCGAAAGAAAATATCAGAATACTTACTGATTATGCTAAATCACATTGACAGCTATTGCCAGAGAGCTTGTTGGTTTTCACCTAATTTCTGTGTCCATGTTCGGCTGTTCTTTTTAAACTGAACCTGCTTTGCATTTATTTTCAGGATTTTAATGTTGCCTATGGTGTCTCCTTCATGCACAACTTTGTCACCAATCATTGCGAGCCAGTTTTTTTCAACATATGCAGTTGCACTTACTACGCCCTTTGGCTGCTGCTGAGCAGGGGAGACTTCCGTGAGTACATCTTTTTTTAGGCTCAGTTCTATTTGTTCCAAATTTGCCAATGCACGCTGCCTATACTCCTGGTGGCGTGATAATTGTGATTGCAGGTTGCTCATAACCTTAAGAACTTCGCGAGCCTGGCTCCGCAGTAAAGAAATACTGCTTCCATAATTACTATTGTTTGCTATATATGCGACAAACTCACGAGCATTTTTATCAAGCAGAAAAACAGGGGCTTTGTATAGGGAATACGAATTGATCATTTCTCCTCTTACGATATCTGTTTTAGGAGCTACGAAACCTGGTTTTTGTTTTATCCTTGGTGTTGGCTTTAGCTTTGGATAAGTATAGTCAGATATATTAGATATATGATCAGATCTATGAACCCATAAGCTCGAAGTTAAAAGATAATCATCTTTGGCGGGTGTATCTTTTATCATGTCATAATATTTAATCCAGAGCATTCTGAAAGAAGTGTCTAATTTTTTTGCCCGATCCTCAGCATATCTTAACAATGCTTCGATCTGTTGTTCGTAACGGTCTTCTATGAGTTGTTGTTCAGCAGAAATCTGTTCTTCTATATCCTGCAGCTGCTCGATTTGCTGTTGTGTGGCAGTTTGTGTCTCTACTGCGATTGCCATATTAATGCAGCACAAAAGGATTGTAAAAATTACAAGTTTGGTAACATTTTGTTTTTTCATCACATTCACCCCTGTAGCTTAGAAAAAAAGCACTTAAATTAAATCCAATATTTTTTTGAATCCCCGCCTCCGTGCGTGATATTTCCGAGTACTCATTATACCATAAATGGTCAGGTGGTTCAAACTCAGGGGGCATTTTTAATGTGCTGAGTAAACTTCTGACTACATAAATCCAGCAATTTCAGGTTATTTGCAGGTTATTTTGAATTTTGCTTTGAAAGTTTTTTACGGCATAAACTCAGTTGTGAAATTCCAGACATTGCCTTTTTCGATATCTGATTCGGTTTCGCCTACTTCGTCTATTCTCCAGAAATAGGTCATATCTGGAAGCATGTCGACCCAATATTCAGTTTCGGCTTGACGGCCCATATAAACGCTCATTGGATTTGTCTGGTTGGCGTCGTTGACCTCATTGGAATCTTCGCCGAAATAGACGTCGTGATGAATCGCGTCAAGGCCTGGGGTCCAACTCAAAGGATCATACAAAGGTACATTTATTTCTTCATTTGCAGGTGAAGGATTAGAAGCCTTTACGCTTTTTTTCCAGTTGGCTGCTACCGTTGCATAGTCGGCGAAATTAACGACTCCATCGCCGTTAATGTCACTTTCATATTTGTGTCCTTGTCTGAGCCATTCTTGTGCGAAAAATCTTAAGTCGTATCCATCAATTGTGCCATCGGTTTCGAAGTCAGATCTGCTTAGAGTTGGGGTGTAAGGGTCGCTGTAATCAGTCATACCAAAAGAGATTTTGAGGTTTTCACCTATTGCTGATACACATGTCCATTGTGGGTTGCAGGATGAGACGAGTATTTCAGCCTGGATATCCTGCGGCTCAATGCCTGTTCCGCTATATATGGGGGGGGCTTCTTCGCGATGTATATAGTCAGGTTCGGTCATAGGGTCGGGGATGTACTCTGGTAATGGGGGATGGTCCAGACCAAGGGTTGTCCATAAAGTTGATGAGTAGCCGGCAGCGATAGTAGCACTATAAGGCATATTGGGATCGAGTGGTCCAATTGTCATTTTCACCTTAATCAATTTTGTGCCAGTTTCATCAAAGGGCCCGTTGTCGAACCATACGGTTAGCCAGTCGGTGTGCGGATAATGATACCAGTGGCCATTGTCGTAACCTGTTCCTGTGTCAGGCCAAGAAGCTGAGGCGGGGTTTGTGCTGTTGACAACTTCAAGAGAATAGGTATTGAAAGGCGGAGGTGTCACTGTCAAGTTAACATCGCCTGGTGTGATCGGCTCTACATCGGTTCCTTCGAGGGACCAGATGCCTCCTGCAAAATCCAGGGGCTGATAGTCTGTTGTGAATTTGATGTTGATGGGGGTGTTGGGTTCCAGGGGCTCGGACCATTGGATTTCTATGCTGTTTCCGTCTATGACAGTTATGTCTCCCGGAGTATCGGTAATTACATTTGCAATTGTTCCTCGGGCTCCGATGTAGTCCAGGGTGACTTTGTCAGAGCCGGTAGTCACTGGAGTAGTAACAGAAGAGCCACATATTTTTTTGACCCAGTTTTTGTCTGAAAAATCGGCGCATGTGCCGACCCAGCCCCACTGGACGCCATCGTGAAGTGTGACGGTTCCCGGGGTATTCCCGTCCCAGCTTGAAATGTAAAGATCACCTGTCCAGATTTCTATAGATGTTGGGGGATGCGTCCTGCTTGAGAAATCATAGAATTTAAGGTCAAAGGTTTTGCCGCCTGTGTATGAGGCTATTTCCTCTTCGTTCCAGTAGAAAGGTCTGTATTTATTTGGATCCGGGTTAGTTTTATTGGGTTCATCTTCAGGGACGGGATCGATGATGGGATATTTTTCCGCCGGGGTGTTTATGGGCATTATTGAATTAACCAGCTGAACCCATCTTAAATTATTAGGATCGGTGGCGGCTTTTTTGTAACGAGCCTTTATCTGACCGCCGGAATGGTGGATTCCCTCAAATTTAGAATGATAGTAATCTATAGTCAATGTTCCCTTAAGGGCAGCCCCTTTTTTGAAGATGAAGTTCTTAAACTTAACATCTCCGTCTTTAAGCTCTTTAATGATCGCGGATTTGTCACCTGGAGGCACAAGATATGTAAGGTTTGCCGGGTCCAGAAAATTAATACCATCTTTGTTTGGGCAGGTACTATTGGTGGTTAAATTCTTTTTCGCCGGAGCTTTTACTGTGATTTTACCCTGTGCGGTATTAAAAGTGAAAAATGATAAAGCAGCTACAAGGACCAGAAACGTTTTAGTTTTCATAACAATTCTCCTAAATCCAAAGCAAACCAGGAATTGGCAGAGAAGCTTATAGAAACTACAAGTTCGCTCTCCCCAAAGCCGAGCATAGTATAAGCGAATACTCAATTAAAGTCAAGAACTAATTGGTATTATCGGACATTTGGACATTTCCCCAAAACTCCATATTTATAACATGTCATATCATTGAACTCGATGGCCCAAAATTATCTGGTAAAACTACTGTTTAACACCTTATTTTGACATTTTTTTATTTGCAGGTTATTTTGAATTTTGCTTTGAAAGTTTTTTTTGGGTCTATTGACTGTATGCCTTCTTTTTTTGATATATCCTCGGCAAAGTCTTTGTTGTCATCGTGGCCGAACCATGGTTCTATGCAGACGTAGCCTGATGGTCCTGGTTTGCTCCAGATGCCGAGGTGCTGGAATTTAGGGAAGTCAACTTTTACATAGTGGTCGGTTTTGTCACTTACTATTTTTATTGAATCTGATTTCAGGTGTTTAAAGATCAGTGCATCGTCGTTGAAGGTTTCTTCGGTCAGTTGTATGGTATTTGTGTTGTCGAGGTAGTTTTCGATTATTCTGCTGAGAGTTTCGTCCTGCAATTTCCAGCAGTTGGCGGTTTCTTTATGTTCGAACTGAAGGCGGTAGTCATTTAATTGGCCTTGGTTTGCGATTGGACAATTAAAAGCAGGATGGCCTCCGATTGAGAAATACATTGTTTCGTCGTTTTGGTTTTCTATGATGTATGAGACGCTGAGGCTTTGGCCTTTGAGGGTGTATTTCACTTTGAGGGAGAATTTGTAGGGATATATTTTTATTGTTTCAGCGTCGTCGGTCAGCAGCATTGTCACAGAGTCTTTGGATTTTTCTATTGTCTTGAATTGTTTGTTCATCGCAAATCCGTGTTTGGACATTTTGTATGTTTGGCCATTGAGTTTGTATTGGCCGTTATTTAGTCTTCCTACGAATGGGAACAGCAGTGGTGATTGACCTGACCAGATATCGGGGTTTCCCTGCCAGAGATATTCTATGTTTGTGATTTTGCTTTTTATGCTGGTCAGCTCGGCGCCGAGGTTTTTGATCTTTACAGTAAAGTATTTATTTCCTATGGTCTCAATCATGGTTTTTGTTTTCGCAAAACAATGGGTTGACATTATTATTGATATTAATATAACAATACATGGCTTTGAGACAGATAGTTTGTTCATTTTATTCTCCTGATTGTTACTGTTTTGAAGGATTGTACGCTTAAGTGCGACAAATTACAATTATTGTTTTTAATACTTTCTGTATTGCGGGGAATTGTTATAATAGAGTGTGAATTGACAGATATATAAAAGGGAACTGCTATGGCTAATGTCGAAAAGGTTGCAAATATACTTGAAACAGCAGTTGAAAAAGAGATAGAGGCATATCGATTCTATTCTACTGTTGCAGAACTGATTTCTGATGAAAAAGGTCGTGATGTTTTTCGTCAGCTTGCAAATGACGAGATAAAGCACAGGAACAGGTTAGAGCTTGAGATAATGAAAATCGGCAAAGTTCTTAAGCCCCGGGAAGATGTTGATATAGATATTGAAGTTGAATCCGGGTTCAAGCTAAGTTATAAGGAGGCGCTGATCATGGCGATCCAGAAGGAGGATGCCGCATTTCAGCTTTATATAGAATATGTAATAGCAACGAGCGATTTGGAACTGCGTGAGGTATTTATGCGACTTGCGGAGGAAGAGGTTAAGCATAAGGTTAAGTTTGAGATTGAATATAACAGGCTTGCGGTGAAGTAAGTCAGAGCATTATCAAGCTTACTGCCATTATAATCATTCCAGAGATGATGCCAGTGATGACGATGTGACTGTGGCCGTAACGGTGGGCCATGGGGAGCAATTCATCTACTGAGATATAGATCATTATTCCTGCGACAAATGCCAGCAGTGCAGCTAATAAATTCGGTGAAAGGAAAGGTCTCAAGATTACGTAGCCAACCAGTGCGCCGAGTGGTTCTGACATGCCTGAAATTGCAGAAAAGAAGAAGGCTTTGTTTTTGTTTCCGGTGGCGTAGAAGATTGGCATTGAGACGG
Source organism: Planctomycetota bacterium (assembly GCA_023135255.1). GTDB lineage: Bacteria > Planctomycetota > Phycisphaerae > Sedimentisphaerales > Anaerobacaceae > JAGLTN01. Next base: position 3,726 of record JAGLTN010000200.1, on the reverse strand, counting down.
AGATTCCTTCGGGGATGTTGTGGATAGCTATTGCTATTGCGATGAAGATGCCAAGTTTTGTATCGGTCAGAGCTGCTCCGAAAGTTGCCAGCCCTTCAGGGAAATTGTGGATTCCTATTGCTAAAGCGGTCATCATTGATGCGCGGAGCAGTTTTTTATCCAGGAGTGTTTTTTTGTGCGGGCCTTTGAGATTGTTGAAGTGGTCGGGGTTTTCTGCTTCCGGGATGAAAAAATCAATTATTCCGATGAAAAACATACCAATAAAAAAGGCTAACACTGCGAATGGTTGACCTATGACGTCGATAGCACCTGTGAGCAGTTCCATGAACGAAATGTATATCATAACACCTGCGGAGAAGCCGAGAGAGAAGGTGAGATAGCTTAGGCGTGGTTTTTTGATAAAATAGGCAATTGCTGCACCGATGAGCGTTGCAGAACCGGCAATGGTTGTCAGCAGTAATGCCATTTTAATATTAGCAGAAGCGTCCATATTAAGTTCCATTTATTTGGTTTTAGTCTATTACTTATTTCGGCGATTGGATAGGTTTTTCTTGCGTATGAGTATTGATTATGATAGAAAAGCTGTGCGAATATTATTATTTACTGGGAGTCAAATTATGACGGATAATGAAAATGTTGAGTCAGGGCAGTCACCTAAAGAGCAGCCTGAGCAGGAAAACCAGGGGCAATTTGAGGAAGTCTTGACAGAAGCAAAAGCCGATGAATCCACAAGTAAAGAAGCCACAATTGATGAGTCTTTGCCGCAGGATGCGATCAATATGGTGACAATGACGCATCTGTTGGGGCTGATAGGTTTTGTTGGGCCTTTGGTTGTTTGGCTGCTTAAAAAAGATGAGCATAAGTTTATTAACGAGCAGGTCAAGAATATCCTTAATTACCAGATATCATTGATGATCTATTTGCTTGCCGGCTTTTTACTTTGTGTAATTCTGATCGGTGCTGTGATAATTCCGGTTTTGATGTTGATGCATGTAATATTTGTTATTATTGCATCGGTGAAGTCCAGTGAGGGCAAGGCTTATCATTATCCAATAGCGATACGATTTCTTAAGTAATTAATGTTTTCAAAAAATGGTGCAATATGCGGTTCGCGATTAAGCTGGCGGTGAGTCTGGCGATTATAATTTTGTGCGGGCAGATCGGTAAAAAGATGCCCTCACTGGCGGGACTTATTGCGGTTATGCCGTTGACGGGGCTTGTTGTTATGCTTTGGGTTTATGGCGACTGTGAGGGGGATGTCGCTATTATGCAACGCTATTGCAAAGCTGCGCTATGGGGGATCGGGCCTAGTATGTTGTTTTTTGGGGCAGCATTGTTGTGTTTTCATAAAAGATGGCCTATAAGCCTGGTGCTTGGTGTCAGCTTTGGTATATGGGTGATAGCGGCGGCGGTGCACCAGTGGTTTTTGCATGGACGGTGATTGGGGTGGGAATAATGGGCTTGTTATGATTGCAAAGTTGGGGGATTTCGAATAATATAGCGGGCTATGGCAGTAAAAAAGAAAAAAGATGACAATAATAACGTTAGGATAAGCAATAAAAAGGCTTATCATAACTTTGAGCTTGTAGAAAAGTTTGAGGCAGGGGTGAGTCTTTTGGGGACCGAGGTTAAATCACTGCGGGCGGGGATGGCGGATCTGAACGGTTCTTATGCCAGGCTTGATAATAACGGCGAGTGTTGGCTTGTGGGAGCCAGTATTACTCAGTATGACAAGGCAAGTTATGATAATCATGAGCCTTTGCGGAAAAGAAAACTTTTGCTGCATAGTGCGGAGCTGAAAAAGATTCGGGTTAAGCTTGAGCAAAGAGGTTTTACACTGGTGCCTTTGAAAATTTATTTTAACAGCAGGGGGCTGGCAAAGGTCGAGATTGCGCTGGCAAGGGGTAAGAGGCAATTCGATAAGAGACAGAATCTGGCAGCAAAACAGCAGAAGCGTGATGTCGATAGAAGTATGAAAAATTATACCCTTAAGGGTAGTAAATGTCCGCGAATAAAGCCGTAACTTGTTATTTTTAAGTTATTTACCCGCGGATAAACGAAAATTTCAATTGAGAACAGTATGCTGTAAATAAAAAGGAATTTGAAATGGCTGAAGAAGAGAAAAAAATTATCGTTGATGACGACTGGAAAGAGGAAGCCAAGAAAGATAAAGAAAAATTAGCTGAAGAAGAAAAAGTTGAAGAAGCAAAACAAGAGAAAGCAGAACAAGAGAAAGGTCATGGACCTTTTCCGAAGGGTGACTTTGCGGCTTTGGTGAGTCTGCTTACGACGCAGGCGTTTTATGCTATGGGTGTTTTGAATGTTGAGGGACAGGATGACAGAAAGCCTGACCTTGGGCTTGCTAAATATAATATCGATATGCTGGAGACACTTGAGGCTAAGACAAAGGGGAATCTTACAGAGCAGGAAGAAAAGGTTTTGTCTGATACATTGAGCCAGCTTAGGATGGTTTATGTTCAGGTTGCGGGATAATAACATGGCGAATATCTTAGATAAGATAATTGAAGATAAGAAGCTGGAAGTCCAGGCGGGTAAGAAAATGATATCGGTTGAGGTGTTCAAGGAACGAATTGCTTCGATGGTCAAGTGCCGTAATTTTTATAAGGCGGTGACGAAAAAGAATATTCGCGGGATAAACGTTATTGCTGAAGTTAAGAAGGCCTCTCCCTCAGCGGGACTTATCCGAGATGATTTTGATGCGGTGGAAATCGCTTCTATTTATGAAAGTTGCGGAGCTGACGCGATAAGCGTTTTGACTGATGAGAAATATTTTCAGGGTAAGTTGGAATATCTTACCGCAGTTAAGCAGGCGGTTAGTGTGCCTGTATTGCGGAAGGATTTTATTATAGATCCCTGGCAGATATACCAAGCCAGGGCAGCGGGGGCTGATGCTGTATTGTTGATAGCTGAGGCATTGAAGGGTGCGGATTTGATGGATATGATGATACTGGCTTCGCAGCTTACACTGACGGTGCTGCTTGAGGTGCATGATGTTGAGTCGCTGGTTGGCGTTCGCAGTATGGAGGGGTTTCCTGTGGTTGGTTATAGCGTTATCGGGATAAATAACAGGAATCTTACAACGATGGAAGTTGACCTGGGACATTGCTGCAGGGTTAGCGGATTTCTTGGTCAAGGACAGACCTTTGTCGCAGAAAGCGGGATCAAAACTCGTGCCGATGTTGAGAAGGTGACAAATGCCGGTGCCTGTGCTGTGCTTGTAGGTGAGGTTTTGTGCAGAGAGGGATCGATAGAAGATAAATTTAAAGAGCTTTTTGGTTGATATTTTTTAAAGAGTGAAATTATGGATATTGTACTTTGTCTTTCGTTGGGTTTGGTAGCGGGTATGTGCAGCGGTCTTTTGGGGATCGGTGGGGCGGTGATAATGATCCCGGCTTTGGTGTTTATGTTTGGTATGAATCAACATATGGCGCAGGGGACAACTCTGGCGCTGATGGTTCCTCCTATCGGTCTTTTGGCAGCATGGACATATTTTAAAGGTGGTTATATCGATTTTAAGGTAGCGGCGTTTGTGGCTTTGGGTTTTTTAATAGGCGGCTTATTGGGAGCGAGATTTGCGGTTAATATTGACGGGCCTGCGTTAAAAAAAGTTTTCGGCATATTCCTGCTTATGATATCGCTGAAAATGATCTTTATGAAGTGATCGGGGATGAAAATTTTTAATTATATACTGATCCCAATTGAATT
>JAGLTN010000020.1 GCA_023135255.1 Planctomycetota bacterium | reverse complement strand
CAACCGGGCTGTAATCACCTATAAAAATTGCTCCGGCATTTTGAACTTGATTAGCGATTTTTCTGCTTTGGTCTCCGCACTGCACTTGTAGATGCTCCGCTGCAAATTCATTGGCTCGCTGAATCAAATCATCCATATCTCCGAAAACAATTACACCGCTTGATTTCTTAAGAGACGCGATTGTTTCATCCCTGCGCTTCAATTGGTCAACCTGCTTTTCAAGTTCTGCGATGACTTCTTCCGCGATTTTTTGTGAGACAGTAAATAAATATGCGCTTCCGGGAGCATGTTCTGCCTGGCTTAGCATATCCGCTGCGACCCATGCCGGGTTTGCCGAATCGTCTGCAATAATAAGCACTTCACTTGGACCTGCAATCGAGTCGATATCAACTTTACCAAAGACTTGTTTCTTTGCCATTTGCACCCATTGATTTCCGGGGCCGACGATCTTATTTACTTTTTTGATAGTCTCGGTGCCATAGGCTAATGCTGCTACCGCCTGGGCGCCGCCTACGCGGTAAACTTCGTCAATACCAAGCTCAAAACAAAGAGCCTGTATCACCGGATGGATTGAATTTTCACATCTCGGCGGAGAGATAATTACAATCTCTTTTACTCCTGCAACCTGTGCGGGCACTGCCGACATTATAACTGTGCTCGGCAAAGGCGCAGATGCACCGGGAATACAAATTCCGATTCTGTTCAGAGGAGTATATTTAACGCCCGGGTGATTATTTTTACCTGACATAAAAATCTCAGTCTGATATTTTCTGACGTTTTCAATGGATTTCCGCAGAGCCTTCAAAAGATCTGCGTCAATTCCGTCGTGAGCTTTTTTTAATTGAGCTTTATCAATTTTGAACTGATTCGGCATTAATTTAACATTGTCAAATTTTTCGGTAAACTCCACCAATGCCTTGTCACCGGTTTTTGCAACTTCGTTAACAATATTTATAAGTTGTTGCTGCTGCTCGGAACCAGATTCAAAACCAGCAGCATTAATTATAGTTTGCCTGACAGCTGATAGTTTCTGCTGGAAATCAGGTTGTGATGACAAAATTAAAATATCAGCCAATTGATCAGTCACTTTTACTCCCTTACCTTGAAAAATTGCCGTAGCTGTGAACCACACTTGCTTTTTGCAGGAACATGTGATTTTTGCCGCTGAATTGTGTAACGATACCAGTAATCTTAAATCTTGTTTTTTCAAGCGCTCTTGCTGACTTTCCCTGAGCTAATTCAAGTACCTGACAAGGCAAAAGATCTATCGAATAATTTTTAGCATTCCTGCCTAAAGCGTCAAATACGAATTTAGCCTGTCGGTCCCTATCCGTTTTAATATAGCCTACACGGTCTATCAGCACGGAATCGCTTTCAAGCTTGAGACCTTTTCTAAGCTGTTCAGGTCTGATGATTTTTCTGTCTTTGAGTTTATTAATGATCTCATCTGGTATTGTAAGAGCATCGTTAGGCTCATTGATCTGCATCTGCTGAGCCTTTTTGGCAGGTGCAATCTTTGCGAAGGGCAAAAAGTATGTACAGAAGATATAATTTTTATCGTCATATTTAGCAATGATCCCCCATAGCCTATAGCTTGAAGCTGGATTCTTCTGCTTATCGACAATAAGTTTTTCCAAAGCTGCTGAAGACAATAAAGTAATCTGGGTGTTAGCTTTTATTAAACCTGATTTTGGGCCTTTAACATCACGGTCAAATACAAAGTGCCATTTTGAATTCTGGTGCACTAATTTTCCGTCGGCACCTTTGAGTTCAAGGCCGTCAATTATCGGCTTTGAGACATCTTTTCCAGATTCTTCTGCAATCACCGGCAAAGCTGTGAGAAAACCTGCCAGTGTTAATATTATTATCAATTTTTTCATTTTTATATACTTTCCTGCTATTTTAAATTTTTAACAAGATAATCCACTGCCTCGTCAGGAGTTTCCACAATAGTCAGCGACTCAGCACTATCCGCATCGTCAGCAGCAATAATCTCTATCAAGGGCTTCCAGAAACCGCCTATTAGTATAATCGGTTTGTCAGCTTGCAGAAAGTGTTTGTTTTTAAATTCCCATATTTTAGCAAGTTCAAGCAGCGTTCCCGTCGAGCCCGGCAAAACAATATATGCATCCGCGTTTTCCAGCAGCGCATCAAGCCTTTCGTCCAGGCACGATGTATTTATCACCTCAGTAATAAATTCGTTTGGCCCATTGCGACCAAGAACATCGCACGTAACGCCTGTTACCTTACCACCTGCCAGGCTTGCCGCTCTTGCCGATGCGAGCATAATTCCGCCGTAACCGCCGTTAATAATATCAAAACCAGCTTCAGCAAGAAATCTGCCTGTTTCGTAGGCCAACTGAAAAACTTCATCGCCGGGCTTGACTCTGCTCGTGCCGAAAATAGCTACTGTTTTTTTATCCATTACTCTGTTTTAAAGTATAGCTTAATTTACCGCCTGCCAGAAGAATTTCCCTGTCCCTGCTGGAAAGATTCAACTTGCCAATAAATTTAAATGAGCCAGCCTTGTCTTCTATGGTAATCTGGTCACTGTTTTTGACCGCTTCGATCAGATTATCTATAACGATTTCATCATCTTGATTAATTTTATCATAATCAGCCGGGTCCGCAAATTCTATCGGCACGATGCAGAAATTGATAAGATTGGCTTTGTGTATCCGCTCAATGGATTTGGCGATTACTGCACGGACTCCCAGATACATCGGACACAGAGCCGCATGCTCTCTCGAAGAACCCTGTCCATAACTTTCAGAAGCTACAATAACGCTTGCAATGTCTTTTTTCTTAAGCTCCAATGCTCTGTCGGCAAAAGTAGGTTCGCCCTCTTCATCGAAGCAGTTAAATACTACTTTTGCGTATTGCGGAACATTTGAGCGAAGTTTAAGGAACACCCCCGCCGGCATAATATGGTCAGTGGTTATTTTGTCGCCGCATTTTAATGTAACCTTGCCAAATAGATTTTCTTTTAATTTTGGAGCTGCTTCAGGAACAACGATTGTTGGACCCCTGAGAACTTCAACCTTCTCAGCATCGCCGGTGCTGAGCGGTTTTTCGACCATGCTGTCATCAATGAGGAATTTTTTCGGCATCTCAACCTTTGGATAGTCAATGCCGATAGTCCGCGGATCAGTTATTTTTCCCGTCAATACAGAAGCTACCGCGGTTTCCGGGCTGACGAGATATACCAGGTCACCTTTCGTGCCTGTTCTGCCGGCAAAATTACGATTAAAAGTCCTGAGACTGATCGCGCCGTCTGCGGGTGAGAATCCCTGGCCTATACATGGCCCGCAACCCGATTCGAGAATTCGAGCACCTGCTGAGATAAGCTCTGCCAATGCGCCATTTTTCGCCAGCATTGTAAGAACCTGCTTAGAACCCGGGGCTATGCCGAATTCCACCATTTTATCAATCTTTTTGCCCTTTAAAGTTTTTGCAACCATCATCAGATCGGTATAGCTTGAATTGGTGCAACTTCCAATGAGTACCTGAGAGATTTTTTCACCAGCCAACTCCGATATCGGCTTAATATTATCAGGCGAAGAAGGACATGCCGCCAAAGGCTCAAGCTCAGATAAATTTATCTCTATAACCCGGTCATATTCTGCGCCGTCATCAGCTGTCAGGGGCTTATAGTCATCGGCTCTGCCTTGAGCTTTCAGGAATTTTTTCGTCTCTTTATCACTTGGAAATATCGATGTGGTAACGCCAAGCTCCGCTCCCATATTTGTTATCGTTGCACGCTGAGGCACGGTAAGCGTCCCGGTACCATCACCAAAGTATTCAGCTATCCAACCGACATTTCCCTTAGTCGTTAAAATGCTGAGCAGTTTCAAAATTACGTCTTTAGCAGCCATCCAGTCGTTGAGTTTGCCGGTAAGCTTTATTCCGACAACTTCAGGACATGTCAGATAGAAAGGCCCCGCTGCCATAGCAACAGCAACATCCAAACCGCCTGCGCCAATAGCAAGCATACCAATACCGCCTCCGGTTGGTGTATGAGAATCGCTGCCAAGCAGTGTTGCACCGGGTTTGCCGAATCTTTCGAGGTGTACCTGATGGCAGATACCGTTGCCGGGGCTGCTGTGACATACGCCGCATTTGCCTGAGACCGTCTGCAGGTATAAATGGTCATTATGATTTTCCGGCCCGAACTGGCTCATGCTGTGGTCAATATAGCTGACCGACAGATCTGTTTTGACAGCGCCTGCGCCCATGGATTCGTAAAGTAAAAAGGCAGTCGTGCCGGTAGCATCCTGGGTTAGTGTCTGGTCTATCCTTATCGCTATCTCTTTGCCGGGGGCAAGAACTCCGCCAACAAGATGGCTTTTCAATATTTTATATGTTAGTGTCCGTTTCAAATTTTCTGCTCCAATATTTATACCTATCTATTGAAACAGGCAATTTACCATAAAACACAGTATTTTACAAACGCGAATCTTCCTCCGGGCATTGAAATACTCATTTGCCTGAAAACATACAAATTTGTCGATATAGATCAATAAAAAAGGCCCCGAAAATTTCGGAGCCTTTTTAAAGTATTCATAAAGATGAAACAATTATTTGATTTGCATGATTTCAGAAACAAGAACTGAATCATATTCGTCATTAGGAGCTAAATCCGCCATTCCCATATACTGGTCGTAACTTTTACCTTCAATACTAGGCCAACCCCGAGCGTCAAAACCATTTATTGACTCTGCATCCATATTTGCTTTGATATCGCTCCATGGGATGTAAATGTTATCGTCATTAATACCGCAGTTAGAAAGCTTCTCAAATTTAACGTGAATATCATTAAACAATACATTCTGTCCATTCTGCTGATGGGCTGTGGCATTGGCTTTACCGTCTTTGTCAACAAACATGGTTTCGGCAGTATCCCAATCCGGGTCAACCAACTCACTGTCTGGGGCACCGTGAGGTGCCGTGTCTGCGTCAGCTGAAGTAACGCAGTAAGGATTTCTATCAGCAAGAACCGGCTTAGAAGGATTACTTTGTTGTGTTACGGGATAATGCTGTTTATCCGCTGCGGAAAAAGTGCCATAAAACGGGAAATGGTAAGAGTAACTGCAATATTTACCCGGAAATACATCTGTTCCGCCAAAATCCCAGACGTCCGTTAAGTCCATATCCGGATCAGTAGGTGGATCTTCAGAAAGTGAGAACTCTAACACACCTACATCAGCTTTGTTGACAAACTGTTTTGTCGCAACATCAGCGTACTTAACGAGCAGATAGAGACACGATGTAATTGTCATATCATCTGTCTCGTCAGTCGGAAGGGTGTAGCCGTAAGCAATTTTTCTGTCCTGATCATCCCACTGGGGAAGCTGCCCATCCGAACTCCATAGAGGTCTACGACTTCCGGAAACAGGATAGTCGCCATCGTTGTCGTTGGCATATATCATCATTGCCTTACCGATACCGGACTGATTTGTTCCTGACACCATGCGGTATGCGATCTGCCTTACCCTTGCCAGAGCCGGCATCAGAATACCCATCAGCAACGCTATGATCGCGATTACGACCAAAAGCTCAACTAATGTAAAACCTTT
>JAGLTN010000002.1 GCA_023135255.1 Planctomycetota bacterium | reverse complement strand
TGATGGTGATTTGGCGGGCGCGGCGCGGAGTGTGGTTGGTGGTGGTTCGGGAAAAGGGATTGCAGTTGACGGCAAGTTGGCAGGTACGTCGCAAAGTCTAAGGGATGCGAATGTAATAGACAGAGATAAGGATGGGGGCGGAAGTGGATATCCCTCCGGCCTGGGAGATGGCGTTAGTAAGTTGGTTAAGGAGCGGATGATACCGGTTTTGGGCAGGACGGCAGCGGGGATAATTCATTGCTGGGATCAGTGCGGGACGCCTGATTCGTGGCAGGCGGAGACTAAGCTGGCGGAGTTGGTGAAAAAACATATTGGTAAAGATATTGTCGGCAGTAACAGCGGCGAGGTCGAAGTTGACAGCGATGCTGCTAAGCTTGCGGGAAGTCTTGCCGGCAGGTTTGATACTAATGCCTACGTCGTGCAGGTCAGTGCCGACGATGAGGGGATCGTTGAGTTTGTTGGCTGTTGTGATATTGCGAAGAGGTATCCGGATTGTTTTGGGCTTCGTATTGATGGTGACAGTATGAGGCCTAGGATATGTGATGGTGACATTGTGATTTTGAGTCCATCGGTGCCGGCGAAGCAAGGGGCGATCGTGGTGGCGAAGGTTCGCGATCAGATCGGGGTGACGTGCAAGATTATTCGCTTTGATGGGGAGCAGGTGCATCTTGTGGCGGGTAATGAAAATTATGAGACGCGGGTTGTTGAGCGGGGGCAGCTTATCTGGGCGCTGGCGGTGCTGGGGCATGTCAGGCAGCGGCAGGTTTGATGCTAAAAGTTTGTTGGCCTTGGATTTCACGGGTTGCGCGGAGGGGAAGGGGAAAAGTTAAAGGCTAAGTCGTAAAGAAGGACAAGAAATAATGTTAGTTTGTTGGTTAAAAAACAATTTGAAGAGATAATTATACTTGCATGATTTTTAGTTTTTTTAATTAGTAACTCAAAGGAAGTGAAATGAAAAGAAAGATTAAATTCTTTGTGTTGTTTTTGGTAGTGGCGGGGATGTTTTTGTGTGGTTGTGGGGCTGGGTTTGTGGAAGGAGCGGAGGTGATTGACCGCAGTAAGAGTCTTGATGAGAACATAGCTGAGAACAGGATGGGTGAGATTTTAATCGAGACCACGCCTGGGGCTAAGGTAAAAGTTGGGCAGCTTGAGCATGAGTTTATTTTTGGGTCGTGTTTAAACGTGATGCTTTTTAGTGACATGGAGGATTTTAAATCCAGAGGCAGTCGATTTAAATATTACAAGGATCCTAAGGGGCCTTACTATTATGCAAACCGTGAGCAGTATCTGAAAGCATTTAAGGAGAATTTTAATTATGGTGTTCATCAGAATGCGTTGAAGTGGTTAGTTACTGAACGTGAGCAGGCAGGTGATGTTTATTACACAGCAGCTGAGAAGGTTTCGCAATGGTGTAAGGAGCAAGGGATAGGAATGAGGGGACATTGTATATTCTGGGAAAAAGAGAAATATGTTCAGGAGTGGCTTAAACAGCTTAGCGATGAGGAGGCAAAGAGGCGGATGGAGATACATTGCAAGGAGGTTGTTAATCGATTCAAAGATCATATACATGAATGGGATCTGAATAACGAGATGGTGGACGGTCGGTATTTCAGGGAGAGATTCGGAGAGGAAATAGTTGGTGACATGTGCCGATGGGCCAAGGAAGCTGATGAGAGTGCTCGGCTTTTTTTTAATGATTACGATGTACTTGTGAAACATGATAATTATGAAGATTATGTCAAGCAGATAGAAGGTTATTTGGCTAAGGGTTATCCTTTTGATGGCATTGGCGTTCAGGCACATAGCTGGTGGGTTGGTAAGCAGGAAGTTAAGCGTGTGGAGGATGTTCTGGATCGTTTGAGCAGGACGGGGCTTTCAATTAAGATAACGGAATATGTGGCTAATTACGGAGTGAAAGATGAGGCGACCAGAGCTCAGAAGCTGCGAGAATTTTACAGGGTGTGTTTTGCTCATCCTGGGGTTGATGCGATAATTGTGTGGGGGTTCTGGGAGGGTTCGATGTGGCTTGATGAATATGGGTTTTATGATCGCGACTGGAAGCTGACGGAACTTGGGCAAGCGTACAGGCAGCTGGTACTGAATGAATGGTGGACGAATTTTGAGGGTAAGGCTAACGAAAAGGGATTGTGCAAAGTTCCAGCATTTTTCGGAAAGCATAATGTCGAGGTGAACGGCAAAAAGAGAGAGGTTTACTTGCACAAGTCAGATGGGAAGGTGCGAGTTGAAATGCGACAGGTAAAGTAAACTATTTTTTTGCCTGAGTGGGGTGCTTTGGGGTGGAAAAATGGTTGAATTGGTGATTTATTGGGCGGATTTGGGGGGATATTTTACGCATTTGCGTAAAAT
>JAGLTN010000199.1 GCA_023135255.1 Planctomycetota bacterium | reverse complement strand
GTATGTGTTAGTTGAGATTCAGGGGCTTAAAGCCACATTAACATGGATGCAGCGGATAAGCCCGGATGTGTATGCGGCAAAGAACAGCTGGAGTTATACCGCTGAGGCGAATCTCGATCTCAACGGTGACGGGGTTGTGGATATGAAAGATTTATGGATAATATCTTCACACTGGCTTGAGACAGGAGAGTAAAGGAGTTGAAACATTTTTTGACTGATTTGATAGCCGAGGCGGGAAGGATATCACTTGAATATAGAGACAGGCTTGCTGATTTAAAGGTAAGCAGAAAAACCCCTAAGGACCTTGTCACCGAGGCTGACGTTGCGGTTGAAAAATACATTGTGGCTAAAATAAAAGAAACGTATCCGCAGCATTCAATCTTTGGAGAAGAAAGCGGCCAACATAGCGGCAACGAATACCGCTGGATAATAGACCCGATAGACGGGACGACAAGTTTTGTTCATCATCAGCCTTTCTATGCAGTTTCAATAGCACTGGAAAAAGCCGGTGAGCTTATACTGGCTGCGGTTAACGCTCCGGTATTAGGTGAACTGTTTGAAGCTCAAAAGGGCAAAGGTGCAACGCTTAACGGCAAAGAAATACATGTTTCCGAAAGTGAAAGTTTACCAGAATCAGTATTGGCTACAGGTTTTGCATGTCTGCGAAGTGATCTGTCCCATAACAATTTGCCTTACTTTAACAGGATAGCTCCGGTTGTCAGAGGTATAAGGCGTTTCGGCTCAGCTGCGATCGATATGTGTTATGTGGCAGCGGGGCGGATGGATGGGTTCTGGGAACTGAACCTGAAGATATATGATGTTGCTGCGGGAATATTGATCTTAAATGAAGCTGGTGGTAAGGTGACAGATTTTTCAGACCAACCAATTGAGGACTGTTTTGAAGTCGTCGCAACAAATAGTCATATTCATAAAGAACTGACCACAATACTTAGTGATGTTAAATCAGAAGTTCTGGGCAGTTGATTTTGCGTTTAAAATTATTTTGCGGGCTTATGAAATTCGATCCATATTCCATATGTATATCCCCAAGCCAGCTCG
>JAGLTN010000198.1 GCA_023135255.1 Planctomycetota bacterium | reverse complement strand
GTTAGTATATTCGTTAATCCGACGCAGTTTGGCCCTGATGAGGATTTTGACAAATATCCCAGGCCTACAGAAAAAGATGCTGCAATCTGTGAGCAGGCGGGTGTTGATCTGGTTTTTAATCCCGCGGCAAGCGAAATGTATAAAGCTGAGAATATCACATGGGTTGATGTCGAGAAATTAACTGAGTCTATGTGCGGTCAATCGAGGCCTGAGCATTTTTGCGGAGTTACCACGGTTTGTGCGAAACTTTTTAATATAGTGAGGCCTGATTTTGCATTTTTTGGTCAAAAAGATGCTCAGCAGGCGATAATTATTAAGAGGATGGTTGCTGATCTTAATATGGATCTGGAAGTCGTAATCTGCCCGATAGTACGTGAAGATGACGGTCTGGCGATGAGCAGCAGGAATAAATATCTTTCAGCAGGGGAGAGATCGCAGGCTTTATTGTTGTATAAATCGCTTGTACAAGGTGAAAAACTGGTTAAAGAAGGGCTTCGGGATTGCGCGGAAATAAAACAGCAAATGACCGAAATTTTAAACGAAAGTCCTGCAATCAGCGTAGAATACATTAGTATCGTTGATATTGAAACGCTTGCCGATGTCGAGGAGATAACAGAGACGGCTTTGATCGCTTTGGCGGTAAAGCTTGGCAGGACAAGGCTTATAGACAATATTATAGTAGACGTAAAGTGAGATTTCGATATAATGAACAGTTTTGAAGTATTTGTTAGAAATTATGAGGTCGATATTATGTTAGTTAGTATGTTAAAGAGCAAGTTGCACAGGGCAAAAGTTACAGATACAAAGCTGCACTACGCAGGTTCGATAGCGATAGATCCTGATTTGATGGAAGCAGTTGGGATGCTGCCTTATGAAGCAGTGGAAATAGCTGATGTGACTAATGGCAACAGGCTTAAAACTTATGCAGTCGAGGCCCAGAGAGGCAGTAAAGATGTAATTATTATTGGTGCGGCAGCTCATCTTGTAAAAAAAGATGACGTGATAATAATATTCAGCTTTGCCGACGTTGATATCGAGGAAGCTAAAACGCATAAGCCAAGCGTTGTTGCTCTTGATGAGGAAAATAACATTATAAAAAAGATATGCTAAATGCATCCTGAACTTTTTACGATACC
>JAGLTN010000197.1 GCA_023135255.1 Planctomycetota bacterium | reverse complement strand
GATTGTTATACCTGCCCTGAAGGTAAGGTACTTGGATACAGCCATACAGAGATTCAAAAACGCAAAAGAACATACAGGGCCGGCGGCTCGGTCTGTCGCACATGTAAGTTTTTTCAAGACTGTACCACAAACGCAAGGGGACGCACGATAACTCGTTTGCTTCATGAAGAACTAAAGCACAAGCTGGAAGCACAGTATGAAGAACCTGACTGCCAAAAAACATATGCACTTCGCAAACAAAAGGTGGAACTTCCATTTGGACATATCAAACGAAATCTAAAAGTGGACAGTTTCCTCTTGCGAGGGTTCGATGGCGTCAAAGCTGAGGCTTCTATGTTAGCCAGCTGTTTTAATATTGCGAGAATGATAAGCATTATTGGCGTCACTGAGTTAATTACAAAGCTTGGCAGTTGATAAATCGTATAGGAATTACAATACTGTAAAGAAAAAGCCAATATTTTAGCCGAAGTTCAGATAAAAATACTAAGCCGATAGCCGTTAGCAAGAAAAACAGATAAATTACGATTGCAGCCCCAAATTAATTCAGCCATATTGTAATTGCGACACAGCCTGGCAGTGGAGGGATCCACCAAAATAAGCCATAAATTTTTCAAGAAAAATTTATTCCAACCCGTTTAGCCCCCTCTTCAGGGCGTGTTGCCCAAATAATTATTCTTGGCGATATTTTAGTTTATATGCTACAATAGCTTCATCTTTAATCGCACGGAGGCAATTATTATGATGGGTAAACAAAAACAACGTGAGCCTAAGCTTTTTTATCATGGCGTTTCTCTTGATCGACGGCTGCCAGCTGGTCACCAGCTACGCAAGATTGATAAGCTTGTCGACTTCAAATTTATCCGCTCAAAAGTCGTCGACCTTTATGGCAAACGCGGCAATACATCTATTGATCCGGCTGTCATACTCAAGCTGATGTTTCTGGCATTTTATGAAAATGTAAAATCAGAACGTGCCCTGATGGAGCAGTTGATGACAACCATGGCATAGTAACTGCAACTGTAACGACAGCTGCTAATGTTAATGATGGAAAAGTCTTAACTGATGTTATTGAAGAACATAATGCAAACACCAAAATGAAAGTTAAAACTATTGCAGCTGACAAAGCCTATGGCATCGGAGAAAATTATAAATACCTTTACGAAAACGGTATAACGCCATGCATAAGTCATAGTAAACCAAACAGTAATCGCCATAGTGACTTTAACTGTGACAAATTTCTCTATGACAGCAAGCATAACTGCTACATTTGTCCAGCAGACAAGCAACTCAAATTCAGCCATTTCAGTCGTAACAAAAATGCATCTATTTACAGAGCAAGCCGTGAGATATGTCAGCAGTGTCAACACTTTCAAAAATGTGTCACCAGCAAAAACACTGGCCGTCATATACAACGTAATGCCAATGGAAAATATATCGAATGGGCAGATAATTGCCTGTCAACATACCAACGAAAACGCCTGATGGCTCGCCGAAAATATAAAGCTGAAGGCTCATTCGCAGATGCTGCCAACAACCATGGCTTTAAGCGATCACGATTCAGAGGAATCGACAAAATGAAGATTCAAAACCTTATGATCGCAGCTATACAGAATTTGCGTAAATTGCTAAAATACACCACCCGAAAACCAGCTGGTTCAATCTTGCAGTACCGCTGGAAAACTGATTTATTAGCAAATTTTGTTTGTCTAATCCGAATTGCACTCTCAAATCAACTATTTGAGCCAAATTAAGAGCTAAAAATTGATTTTGCAAAGAACAATTCATAAAAATAGTGAATACAAAATTTCACATCAAACTACTACCCTGAAATCCTATTTGAGCAACAAGCCC
>JAGLTN010000196.1 GCA_023135255.1 Planctomycetota bacterium | reverse complement strand
TATCCAGCTGAGCTACAGGCGCACTTCGCAAAGCTAAGCTTTGCGGCAAGGCGGTAATCTACAACTTATTGTGCGGAAATGCAAGAATAATTACCGGTGATTGTGCGATTTCAAAGAAAAAAGCGGGGCAATTTTAAATCACCACGCTTTTTGTAAAAGTTATTCCAATTTTTAAAATTTCAAAAGAGCAGTCTCTTTCTTTATTTGCTGTTGAAATAAATATACGCCTGGTTCATAAGGTCGATAAAATCCTCAATATTGACCACAACGAAATCATTGCTGAGATAGTTGCGGTAATCACAGTAATAACTATTGTACAGTGAACAGTATGGAGTATCATAGAATGTAATGAAAAATGGCGGCTCTTTGTAATAAACAGAACCATTGGTTTTAAATGCTTCCAGATTTGTCACAGTACTAGAACCCCAGGTGCCTTGGTGCCATGTTGTAGGGCTGCAGCGAGTAATCGGAACGTTGTTAGAGAGCCAGTCATTTATCGCATACTCACTGTCGCCTTGCCTTTTATTTGTGAACAGTTTCATTGATGGACAATACTGGCTGTAAATTTCCAGCATGCTCGGCAGATAATGACACCATATTTCCGCAGCTTGTATTCCTGTAGCTTTCAGATATTTGTCCGTATGCGCAGCAAATGCCGGCAGATCCGGGAAGTATTCAGGGTTTGTATAGCCTGCACCATTTGGTCCGCAGAAGAAGCCATCTTTGGGTGAAGCAGTTACTTTATAATATTCAACGAACCCAGGCCAGAAATTTACCATCTCCGGCGCAAAACTCCAGTTCATCGGGCTCATGCCTCTATATGATTTGAGCCATGCTCCGTTTGAACCGCTGGCACTCATGAAACTTGTAATGCATCTCATGTGGTCGCCGTCGCTGCCTTGGAAAAGAACATAATATTTTGTCGGGTCCAATACCATGTTATTTGTAGGCTGCCTTAAATTCATATTGCAGGGGTCGGCACCGACATTGTCCCAGAAGCTAAGATTTGTCGAAGCTGCTGTGCCAATGCTGTAATTACCTCCATAGGTTATCTGCACTACATCTTCTCCTTCGCCGTGCCAGAGACCAAATACAGGCGAAACTGGTTTCAGATGGGCCATTACTTTATCAAACATTGTTACTTCCTCCGCTACAACTGAAGCGGGATTCATGTCATAGATGAATATCTGTCTTTCGATAGCAAAGTCTGTGCTGGACCACCTTTCATAAGCGCCGCCGTCTTTGAAAGCAGCATCTTTCCTGTAGTTCGGCATCTGCTCATTTATCATATAACGCCGAGCTTCTATTACCGTAGCCCAGTCATTTCTGATATCATGAACAATTGGCAAACCTGCGAAACAATCAATCGTACCATAATCTTTCAGGCACGGGCTGTCATAATCCAGCATTGTCTGTGTAACCGGCAGCAGGTTTTCCATAGAGCAGATATTTTCTGCAATGTAATATTCCTGATTTTCATCTTTAACATTCGTGAAATTATACAAAACAAGACCATCGATATAGTTATTATCTTTGGCGAATTGTATTAACTCTCTAAAGTTAGATATTTCCGTGAATGTGTATCCCTTACTTGTTTCGAGGTATTCTTTCCATTTAAGGTCGGCGCCATAAAAAGTTCTGATTATTTTTCCACCGTTAACAAAGAGCCTCGGACCATCACGATTTATCAATCCCTGCAGACAAAAAACAGCCCCTGTTTCATAAGCACTGTCATACTCTATACTCGATGATGCAAGGTCGAATGGAAAAGCTGTTAAGTTTAAGTATAAAGACGTACCAACTGTGAATGACCATGTTTTCCCTGTTGTGGTTTCTATGCCGTCATTACTATCAATACGCCAGTAATATGTTATATCTGGTGTAAGATAGCCTGTTGGTCCCATTGGGTCATAGCTGTTCACATCAGCAGGTAAGTTACCTTTAAATTCAGATGAAGAACTATTGGCATCTGTAACTTGCTGATAATCTGTGCCAAAATAAAGGTCTTGATTTTGAGCAGCAAATCCGGCAGACCATCTCAAAATGACATCATGGGATGCCCATGGAGCATTATCACCAGGCCAGGGAGCGGCAGCTTGTTTTGGTTTCTCATCCGGCAAAGAGTTTATTTCAGCAAGAGACAGCGCTCGGCTAAATATGCGAACATCGTCAATTCTTCCCTTGCATTGTGAATTTGCTACTAATTCATGTGAGCCTATGCGTACATTCAAATCGTTTGTTATTATTGATCCTGATGAGCTCTTAGTTGCATCGAGTTGGCCGTCAACATAAATATATTTTGCTGTGCCGTCATAAACGCCGACAATATGATGCCATTTTCCGTCATTTATATTTATCGTTCCGTTAACAGGTCTTTCGAGTCCTTCGCATAAGAAAGTGACATAATTTGCTCCCATGTCTTTATAAAGCATATACGAGTTGCCTTTAGTGACCGCGAAAAAGGCATCATCGCTGCCAGCTACAGTTTTTATCCATGCTGATATTGTGATATGCCCGGTTATGTCAAAAGCTGATTTGTTTGTTACTGATAAATAGTCACCATATCCGTCAAATTCAAGACACCAGCTTTGATTCGGATCATTTCTCCATTGTGGGTTGCCGATTAAAGTTGCATTATTGTTATAAGGACTTGAATCTGTTGCGATAACGCCGGCGGCATCATTCAATTTCCACCAGCCTATTGGTCCTGTGTATTCGCTTTCCATCCAGTTTTTCGCAACGATAGCATAATCGTCAAAATTGACACTGCCATCGCCTGTAATATCCGCGGAGTTACCATCACCTACTGTAAAGCTTTGTGTCCAGCTCTGTGCTATCAAAGCCAGGTCGTTAAAGTCTATTGTGCTGTCACCTGTAATATCACCTTCGATCGCAAAAGACAAATTGCAAAATAATAATAAAACTGCTGAAATCAGAAAGGCTGCTACCTGTTTCATTACACGCTCCTGAGAAAAATACATCACTAATGCCCTTAAATCACCCACAACCAACGAAATTTGTTTGGTAACTTACACAAACCATCATTATAACAAAAAAATTGATTTTTGTCAACTTAGGCATTTTGTGTGGCCATGTTTTGTGTGGGTGTGAGAGGCCTTCCATTTATGACTATTTTATCAGTTTTGCGATAGTCTTGAATTGCGGGTGAGAGGCTGATTTTAACAACTCAAAAAGCAGCATCTCGGTAGAGCTTATCTTTATACCCATTTGCCTCATTGCTTCGATAGCAGTTTGTTTGTTTTCAGCAGTCCTTGAAGAAACCGCATCAGAAATAACGACCACTTCTTTGCCCCGGTTGGATAGATCAGCGGCACTTTGGTAAACACATACGTGTGCTTCTATGCCGCAAAGTATGATTTGTTCTTTGTTAAGCGAATTTAATTTCTGATTGAATTCATCGCTGTCGCAACAACTGAAACTTTCTTTATTTATAGGCTCGATATTTGTTAATAATTCGGCAACTTCCTCGATGGTTGGACCAAGTGCTTTGGGGCATTGTTGGCAGTAGATTATGGGGATGTCCAGCAGCTTTGCGGACTGGATGAGCGTTTTTATATTAGCAAAGAGAGCCTCTTTTTTGTCCATCAGCTGCGCGAGTTTGCCTTGGAGGTCTATTACTACCAGGGCACATTTTTCGGTTTCAGGCATTGGTCAATTCTCTCCTGATGCAGATTTTATTTTGTCGGTATCAGTTTAATCGTCAGATATACTTTGTTTTTATCGTTATCTTTACCAGCTGAGGATTTTGAAACTTTGTCGCCTGAAGTAAGCACCGGTTTGGGGATCGTCAATGATTGCGGAGTTTTCTCAAACATCAACGCCAATACATTTCCGGACTGGGTGTTGTAATTGGTGTAGTTCAAAGCGGCGATTCCACGGGCAGCTTTTTTGCTTTCATCAAAGCTGTTCTGATTGATTATTTCATGAATTTGGTTGAAGCTGAGATTTTCAACAGAGGCGTTGCTTTTGTTATCCGCAGAAGCGATCTTAAGATTTACAGATTTGAATCGCTGTTGTATATATTCCAGATCAGCCAATAAAAGATTAATATTGCTTCTGCTGCTGCTGAGGTAATAAATTCCTGATTCTTCAGAGTTTACGGGTGCGGTTTTGTTTAAAAGTCCATTTTCCTCGATGGTTTTTTTAATAAATGCGTTTGTCGCGACAAATTCATCTGTTTCGAGTATTATGTCGGCGATTATATTCTGCGGCCTAGCAACAGCTTTTGGTTTTACCGGTTCGGGTATTGAATTATCGGCAACAGGTTTAGTCAGTTTTTTCCAGTCGGTCGATGTGGGATCTGATTTACCAGGGCCTACTATCGAATATATTATTGTCCCTAAGACAGCGAAAAGTGCGATCATCGCAGCGGATGCTAATAATTTTCGCAAGTGCAGATGTTTGGTTCCTTCGTCTTTCTGGAAATGTTTTGTGGATTCCTGGAGAAGGGTTTTTCTTTCAAGGGCGATTTTGATATCTTCAAGGAGATCGTAAGGAGCCTTTTCGCCGGGTAAGGCTGATACCAGTGTTTTGCACATTTTCAGTTGCTGCAATTTTTCCGCAACCTGATTGTCATTTGTTATCAGCCTTTTTACTTCGGTTCGCTGTCTTGGTGACAGTTCGTCGTCGATGTAGCTGTTGAGCAACTCATCAATATTACTTTTGTCTTTCATTTTAAAACTGCCTCCAGCATTTCACGCAGATTATTTCTTGCACGGGATAACCTGCTTTTTACTGTGCCAAGTTCGACAGAGGTAACAATGGAGATTTTTTCATAGCTCATTGACTCTATATCTCTTAAAACTACAACAGTTCTCTGGTCTTCATCAAGTTTCATAAGCAGATTCATTACTATCGAACATAATTCCTTATTCTGCGCTATAATGGCTGGGTCCGGCGCTGATGTGTTTACCAAAAAGCTCTTCAGCGTATTTTTCACCGAATCGGAGCCCAACTCTTCAGCTTCGAGCGACCTGAACCCAAGTTTTACCTTTCTCTTGCAATAGTTCAGCGTCAAATTAACCGCTATCCTGAAAATCCACGTATAAAAGCTGCTTCTGCGGGCAAACTTATCCAGGTTTTCCATTACTTTGACAAACGTTTCCTGGGTAAGTTCCGCAGCATCATCAGGATTCGCACAAATTTTCAAAATTACGTTATATATTCGGCCCTGGTACTTAATTATCAGCGTTTCCAATGCCTGGGAATCACCTTTTTGGCATTGCTGGACCAAAGCTGAATCGTCTATATTTATATTATGTTTTTCTAAATGCACCTGTCTGACGCCTTAACTTAGACCAGCAACGGTCTGATTTGTTCCCGAAAAAATCAAATAAAATAAAGTAAGGCAACATAATCTCAAATTAAACGCCTATAGTCAATCTATTTTAAGCATCCGGATGGCTATATGAGCAGGATTTTCTTGACTTTTTAAGAAAAAAATGTTATACTGTGCCCTAATAATATATGAAAATCCCGATATAGAACATTCAACAAGGGAACGGCTCACACGTGGTTCATATATTTGTCGATGTTTTCATATGGCAAAATCTTTCAAATGTAAAAACAGGAGGTGAAAAAGATGGTTTGGAAAAATATTATTTTGGGGATGTTTCTGTCTATATTTTTAACTTTATCCGTTGCTTTAGCTGTTGACCCTGATGTTATTGCCGAATACACAGATATAAACACTTTGTATCGTAGGAGCATTTTTACAAATAAGCTGGTTGCTCAGGAATTTCCCGTTGCCGGCAGTTGCAATGCAGCCGAGGTTGTCTTGTATCTTAGGCGTGTCAGCGGTACTACCGGCTATGTAAAGATGAAGATTTGCACCGATGCTAACGACGGACTCGGACCAGAGACCAACTATCTGATACAGGAATCCGTAGCTGCAAGCTCAATTTCTTCTGAAACAGCGGAATGGGTTTCTTTCGATCTTGGGTCGGCAGGCGTAGACCTTAGTTCCGGCTCATATTGGATCGTCTGCTGGATAGGGCCAACCGGTTCAGACGCCCAGGTCAACTGGTATCATTATCATAGTGGTTATGAAAGCTGGTCGGATACCGTGGGCAGTAATACTTCCGGACTCAGCTGGACAACGCTTTACTGCTGGGACAACAACTTCAAAGTCTTAGGTGAATCCATTCAGGATAGCACCACTACCACGATAACCGCACCAGCGTCACTGGTCGCCAATGGCACCAGCCAAATAGAGATCAACGTTAAGGACTCAGGAAATAATCCTGTTCAGGGCAGTGGGACGGTAGATCTAAGCGCGAGCGATGGCACGCTCGACGATTATGAGTTGGTTTTAACAAACGGTTATGCCAAAACTAACTGGCAGGGGCCATCTTCCGGCACATGCATGATCACTGCTCAGTTCGACGAGTATAGCCCAAGCGGTACAGGCATAGACTATGGCGATTCCGACGATAGTGTAAACATAAGCATTGCCGCCGAAGATCGTTCAACCACCGCCACTCAAACCGTCAACAAAACCGCCATTGATACTCGACAGTCAATCGGCATAATTGTTCACATTGTCGACAGTTGTGATTTGAATGTTACCGATGGACAGGTCACGTTTTCGACCAGTCCTGGTTCCGGAGCCTTTTCGGATAATCCTGTTTCGATGGGCCTTGACGGCAAGGCGCAGACAACATGGACAGCAGGCAACACAACAGGTACAATTACCATCCATGCGAATTACAGTTGCGGCTCAGGCGGTGCGGTTGTTTACGGACCAAGCAACGATTCCAATGATATCACCATTGATTATACCGATGTCAACACTACCACTACAATAGAGATTTTACCAGACTATCCGTATGTAGGGTTCTGGCCTGATGTGCTTGTAAAAGTCAAAGACGAATCGGGCAATCTGGTTCCGGGAGGCACCGTCCAACTGACAACAGCGCCTGTCTTCGGCACATTTGATCCAATCACCGTAACTTTGAACGGCGGTATGGCTGAAAGTATGTGGCAAACTCCTGCTTCTGTTCCCGCTACCCCCATCATCGTCACTGGTATTTATCTGGATGGGTATCTGGCAGGTGGCAACAGATACCATGGCAGCATCGGAAATGACGTTGCTGTGATCATAGCAGACAGCGACAGTACAGGCAGCGGTCTGTCCTGGATGCTTGAATGGACCACTAACTATGACTTGTTGAATGACATTAAAAATACTGACGATGATGCCAAGGGGTTTTCCGACACGCTTCAGGGTTGGACGGGCCACGGTTATGGCAACAGTAGTGCCCATGAAGACCATATGAAAGGAAATATTTTCGGTCAGGAGTCAAGTTATATGGATAAGCATGACTTTACTTATTTCTCAGGTCATGGAGGCGCTGATGAGGTTTACTTTAATACCTGGCATGACAACCCAATTCTCGGTCACATTGACTGTTATGACAGTTGGGGAGATAAGGATTGTGAGTGGGTAGCGTTGTCGGCTTGTAATACAATGTCACACGCCAGTTACTGGGCCAGCACTATGGACGGGTTGCATTTGATATGCGGCTTCACCACGGTAATGAGCGACAGTGCCACACATGGTAAAATATTTGGTAATTTTCTGAGGAGACGCCACATATATGACAGAGCGCATACGATCCAGCAGGCATGGTTCCTCGCGGGCGATCAAAGCAATCCTGTCGGGAGAAAAATGCGTGTTGTCGGTGAAAACCGGGCTATGTTAAACGACTACATCTGGAGCCAGGGATACGTTAATCCCGACCCAACCGATGATACTTATTATTCCAGCGTTTCTCACGATGTCAACAAACCTGTCAATCCGACAGCCGATGCAGGAGGCGCATATACCGGTGCCAAAGCTGCTGAAGTCGGTATCCCGTTTCAGTTGGACGGTTCCGGAACGACGGGGCTGAGCCTGGGCAACTATGTATTTTTCGCATGGGACCTCGACACTTCGACAAACAGCGATTCCGGAGACTGGGACTGCGATGGCATCGACGAAAATAACGATGACGCTGATGTATGGGGAAGACGACCACAATGGGTATTTCCACTTGAGCAAAGATATTATATCAGATTAATGGTAATTGATGATGACTGGAAAGTCGCTTCGAACTCGACATACGTTGATGTAGAATTGCCTGTAGGTGGAATAAGTGCTTCTACCCAAGACCAACACCAGTCAGCTGGTGGCAGTGGCGGTATCGAGATCGTCGATAATTTCAACCCGATGACACTGCCTACGCAGGGGATTATGCAGACTTATCAGTTGACAGGAGTAGATACCGGCTACGGTGAGATATTAGGACTTGCTGAGAATCTTAATATGCAAGTATCAACAATTGAAAGCGATGATCTTGGAAGCCACAATACCACTGACGGTGATAATGAAATAATCATGAACCAGTACACAGGCGCCATGATGTTTGTAAACAGGGCCAAGGCTTATATTCCGCCGGACAGCAATATTGCCCCGACGCTGCCGTCAGATGCTGCTTTACAGGCTGATGCTTTTCTTGCTGCACATGGAATTGCTAAACAGGGAGCCGTTGTTCATAATGTTACCGACATCTGTCTTGAGGATGTAGACAAAGGTTCTCGAACAGTCAATTCACGAATTCCGTTCCAGAGAGGCGTCAACTATCAGCGTATGCTGATGTCGATGGGGCAGCCTTATCCGATTGTAGGCCCCGGCGGTAAGATCAGCGTATTGATGGACGAAAACGAAGTGGTAATGTTTACTAAGATCTGCCGTGACGTCGAAGCAGCCGGCGAAGTGGAAATTTTCTATCGTCCTGAAATGGCTATCGCAGACTTCCATGGCCTTGGAACCAAAGCGTTTTTCGATGCACCGATATTACCTAACTGCAGCAGAATCGAAATCGACAACGTCAGGTTTGGGTACTACGAAAATGACTTCGTTACTCCGCAGACATCAGTTATACCAGTCTATATTTTTGACTTAACCTGCGAGGATGATAAAGGTGCACAGGTTATCGAAGCCTATATGTCAGCCCTGACACCACCACTGCAAGGTACAATCATATCACCTGCCCCCGATACCGTGCTTAAA
>JAGLTN010000195.1 GCA_023135255.1 Planctomycetota bacterium | reverse complement strand
TAAAATTCAATTGGGATCAGTATATCTGCGATCCCTGCCCTGTTATAAAACAGATTTGAAAATGTCACCAGCATCGCCTTTATACCTATATATTATTATTTTCTGTTAATGGCTTTATCAGCAATATCTTTTCGACAGTAAGCACCATCGAACTTGATTATTTCGACAGCCTCATAAGCTTTTGCTTTTGCCTGGGCAACCGTGTCTCCAACAGCAGTAACACCAAGAACCCGACCACCGGCAGTAACAATATCGCTGCCTTTTTTTGCGGTGCCGGCATGGAAGACCATCACATCATCAAGTTTAGCTGCCTGGTCAAGACCTGTAATTACTTTATCCTTTTCGTAACTTCCAGGATACCCTCCTGATGCCATAACCACACAAACCGCAGGTCTGGTATCCCACTCAAGAGTAATTTCGTCAAGCGTGCCATCACATACCGCCAGCATAACTTCAAGAAGATCGCTTTTTAGCCTCATAAGAATAGGCTGAGTCTCCGGGTCGCCAAAACGTACATTGAACTCCAGCACTCTCGGACCGGCAGCGGTAACCATAATACCGGCATAAAGTACACCTCTGTAAGGCGTGCCGTTGCGATTCATTCCGTCGATGATAGGTACAAGAATCTCTCTGCTGATACGATCCATCATTTTGTCAGTGATAACTGGCGCTGGGCTGTACGCACCCATACCACCGGTGTTAAGACCTGTATCGCCATCACCTATTGGCTTATGATCCTGAGATGATTCCATAATATAAATATTTCTGCTGTCAACAAACGCCAGTATCGAAGCCTCTTCACCAAGCAGTTTTTCTTCAACGATCAAATTATCACCAGCAGAGCCGAACTCTTTATCGCACATTATTCTCTCAGCTATTACAATAGCGTCTGCGGGGTCATCGCAAACGAAAACCCCTTTGCCCTTTGCAAGACCAGCGGCTTTTATAACCACCGCTTCATCTCTTGATGCAATATATGTTTTTGCATCTTCGTATCTATCAAAGCACAACCCCTCAGCGGTAGCTACTGAACTGGCTTTCATTATCTGTTTAGAAAAGGCTTTATCAGCCTCAAGCTGAGCAGCTGGACCTGAAGGACCAAATGCCTTTATACCAGCAGCTTCGATTACATCGACAATACCTGCTGCCAGTGGATCTTCCGGACCCACCACAACAAGCCCAACGCTTTTTTGCTTTGCGAAATCAACTACCGCGTCGAGATCAGCAACATCCAGATCAACATTCGTGCCGCACATAGCAGTGCCGGGGTTGCCGGGGGCAATGTATAATTTATCAAGTTCCTTAGATTTCACCAGTTTCCAGGCAATCGCATGTTCGCGACCACCGCTACCAATTAAAAGTACATTCATTT
>JAGLTN010000194.1 GCA_023135255.1 Planctomycetota bacterium | reverse complement strand
CTCATGCCCAGGTTTGTGCCGTCACCTAAGCCAATTTCCATATAGCTTACATTGTTAAGGTCAACACCTGCTGCTGAGATCTCCGGAAGAGATACATTGATTTCCTGCCAACCCTCAACAAGGGTATTGACATCCGCAATCACAACATTAGCATCTGTCGTGCCGTCACCGATTGTAACGAACATTGGCAGAGTAAAGTTAGCTTCATCGCCATAGTAGTGGATAGTAAGTATTCTAACGCCATTTACAGTCCAGTCCTGAGCCGGGCTGAATGACCTGTTGGCTATCGCATAATATGGAGAATAAGGTACCTGGTGTCTGAGTCTCATTGAGTTAACAGGGCTTAGACACGGATCATTCATGAGTAATATCTGCATATCACCCAAACCGAACTTATCTGTCCATACAGCCGTGATGGGGTTGTTGCTGTCATAGCTTTCGAAGTCTTCTACCATAATGTATTCAATACTTGAGAAACTCCACACATCACCTTTCCAGAGAACATCATCGTCATCAGTTTCATCGACTCGCCAGTAGTAAGTTTTCATTAATTCTAATGTTCCGGGATCATAAGTTGTTTCTACCTGCTGGCCCTGATAGCATGGTGAATTAACATCCGCATCTCTGATTTCAATATAATTATCGCTGAAGTAAACCTGATGTGAAACCGCACCTTGACCAGCATTCCAGCTAAGGGTTGTCCCTGTCAACGCGAGATCTTCATCTTCATTTTCAGGAGATGGATTCTTGGCCTGTTTAAAGCGGTCGCCGACAAACATATGAACTTCCTCTGCCACAAGTGACCGGTCGTATATCCTGAAATCATCCATCTTGCCGTGGAAGCTGTCCCACCAGTCACCGCCAGTAGCATCTGACTGATAGTTAAATATATTGAACGCTGCCATGTTAGCCACTGAGTCACCAGTATTTATAACTCCGCTACTAACAAGCTCACCGTCAAAGTAAAGCCCCTTAGTTTCGGTGGTTGCATCAAATACTACAGCAAAGTGGTGCCACTCATCGTCTGTGGTATTACTGCCATAGTCATCCCATATTATCAGAGCAGATGAACCAATTCTATATTCTACGCGATAATCAATATAATCATCTGTCCATGGCCTTGCATGTGCAACATAGTTGTCGTTAGCGTCCTTGCCGGTAAACCAAGCACCAGTGGTACAACCCGTATTGCCTAACGTTTCTGTAAGTTGCACCCAGAACGTAAAGGTTGCCTGGGTGTTCATCGTTGAGAAAGCTCCCATTGGAACTTGAATAAAAGTTTTTCTCCATGTAGCACTATTGCTTAAGCAACCGTCAACAGCACCTTCAGTATCCCAGCCATAGCTATTCGTTCCACTGATAGATGTATCATAGCCATTACCTGACGAGTCAGCCACATTCACATCGGAAGTCTCATCGAATTTGTACCATGCAACCGGATCATCGATCCTTGCTACTTTAACTTTAAAACTCCACACATCGCCTTTCCATACATCAATATCGTTGACCTCATCAATACGCCAGTAGTACATTCCCTCTGAAGGAAGAGCTGGATCATAAGTAATAGCAACCTGGTTGCCCATAAATTCTGCTGATGCGGTAGTTGCGGTATTAACATCGTCAAAATCTGTGCCAAAGTAAACATCATGTGAAGCTGCATCTTGACCAGCTATCCATTCCAGATCTATAGTATTAAAATCATTTGCTGACTCTAATGCAATAGTTGCACTATTTGCCGGGTCAGGATCCACAGCCTTCTTGAAATAATCTCCAACCAGGTCTTTAACCTCAACATCACTCAAAGGTCTGTTATAAACCCTGAAGTCGTCAAGTTTACCGACAAACCTGCTCCACCAATTGGGGTCATTATGGTAACCACCTAATACAAATTCATCGACATCAGCCATGCTCTTATTGCAATTATCATAATGCTGCTCTTCTTCGAGAATACCATTGTAATAAACCTTCAGAGAACCATTACCTTCGTAATCAGTATTATCTTTTACAAACGTCAGATGTCTCCACTTACTGACAGCGTTGGCATAATAATCTCTACCCAAAAACGCCCATGTGTAATTGTAGTTTTTGGTAGCAGTATCCCAGCTTACACCTTGATGGTTGTACTGGTCGTCAGAACCCATTGTAACTCTACTAAACCATTCCCAACTTTCCGGAGGTTCCCATTCTGATTCATTACCAATTCCTTCACTTTTGAAAATAACAGCCCTATTCGGGTCAGTCAGATTCCCCCCTGAGAACAGTCTGCACTGAGGTCCGCCAGCCGGAGCAATATTAGGATCTAATTGCCATAGCCATACACTGATTGTGCACGTTTCATTAATATCAGCAAATACGTCATTAGGCACATCAACTTGATTTTTTGCCCAATCATCGAGGTTAGCGTAGCAGTCACTTCCATCCGGACCTAAACCCCATTTTTCCCTTTCCATTACGGTATCAAAACCATTGCCTGATGAGTCAGCCACATTAGTTCCTCTTCCTTCATCAACTTTGTACCATACAATTGGTCCATCGTTATAAGTTTTAAAGCTCCATACGTCACCTTTAATAGTTGTCGTGCTGTTAACCTCATCAATACGCCAATAGTACATCGTATTATTATCAAAATCCATAAAAGCATATTTTGGACGAGTTTGATTACTTATGAATTCAGCCGATGACGTTGTTGCATTATTTACCGCATCGTAATCGGTCCCCAAATAAATATCATGTGATTCCGCGCTATCACCCGGGGTCCATTCAAGATAAATAGCGTACCCATCACCTTCTACCTCGATCACCCCATCCGCAGGTATCGGTGCTGTAGCTTTTTCAACAGCTAAGCTATTAGCAACTAAAAGGAAAAACATAATAAAAAATGAAAAAAGAATTGTTTTTTTGCTCATCACACTTACCTCTCATAAAAAAATAACAATATCTAAAAGCAAGCTGAAAATATATACCACCTTCACAGTTAGCTTACCGCTATAAAAAACTTTATAAACCTCACTGAGAAAAGCTTATCCGCGAAAAAACCAAACACTATTATATCCCCAAAAGAGTATTTTGTCAACAAGAAAACAACTTCTCTGCTATAGCAAGACATAACATACATTCAAAATGCCTTACCATTCAAAAACAGTTAATACATCTCCCCTCTGAAAGGCGGGCCTCTTATTCGATATAAAATAAAAAAGGGCCCGGATTTTAGTCCGGGCCCTTGTATTACTGCTTAAAAAGCAGATCGAATCTGTTTTAGCCTTTGATTAAGGCCAAAGGTCCTCAACCAGCCATTCGCCTGCAAGAATCGAGTAATCTGCAAAATCAATTGCTGTGTCAGCATTGAGATCACCCTCGAGCAACTCAACCGGCACGAGAGACTTAATCTCTGCTGCTGTCAGTGCCCTGTCAAACAATGCGAATGTCGAGCAGTTGATGTCAGGATCTTCACTATCATTGTCCTTGAAGATGTGGAAAGTATCAGCAATACTGTACCTGCCGTCAATTGCCTCAGCTGGTATGCTTACAGCAAGCTCGCCATTTATATAGCAATTGAAGAACGCACCATTCTTAACTGATACTGCAAGCTGATACCATGTATCTGGTTTTACCAGCTGAGGAGACCAGCCTTGATGTGTACCGAATGAGCCATCAATACGATCACTGGTGTAGATCACTGAGATATCAACATCTGATGTCAGGTCAACTGTGTCAAACTCACAAAGACCAACCCATCTCAGAGGAGCATACGCTGATGCTGCTGGTATGCTTACATCCCAGACCATGGTGTACTCATTGACCCTTGTTTCACCAGGTTCCGGAACAATGGTCGGATCAACTATCAAATGGGTATTAAGTGGTACCATAACAGCTCCGTCGCCGGCTGCTATGCCCGCTACTGCTGCCAAAGCGCCGCCCGTTCCGCCATAAATGCCGGTAGTCAGGTTATTGCCTATGGTAGCTTTTGTCAGATCATTAACATCATCGAAAAGCCACAGACCAACAGGATTAGCTGCTGCTATCGTCTCTGCTGACGACGAATCTCTCAACCAGCCATCAGTTATGTAAGCAAGATCGTCATAGCTGACAACGCAGTCTTCTGTAATATCTGCTTGTAGTGAGCTTTCAGACAGAACACATTTGCTCGGATACAGTGCGATATCATCGATGTAGAGTACATCCCATTTGCTTGAACTCATGAGCTGGTTTGTGCCGTCACCTAAGCCAATTTCCATATAGCTTACATTGTTAAGGTCAACACCTGCTGCTGAGATCTCCGGAAGAGATACATTGATTTCCTGCCAACCCTCAACAAGGGTATTGACATCTGTAATGACAACATTAGCATCTGTTGTGCCGTCACCAATCGTAACGAATAACGGCAGAGTAAAGTTAGCTGCATCACCATAGTAGTTGATAGTAAGTATCTTAACGCCACTTACAGTCCAGTCCTGAGCAGGGCTGAACGACCTGTTGGTTATCGCCCAATATGGAGGATAAGGTACCTGGTATCTAAGTCTCATTGAGTTAACAGGACTTATACACGGATCATTCATGAGTAATCTCTGCATATCACCCAAACCGAGCTTATCTGCCCATACAGCTGTAACGTCGTTGCCTTCATTATCATAGCTTTCGAAGTCTTCTACCATTACATAATTTATAGTATCAAACTGCCAAACCGGTCCTTCCATTGTGCCGCCCTCAGCGTCAACTTCATCAACACGCCAGTAATAAGTCTTCATTAATTCAAGACCGCCTGGATCATAGCTGTTAACATCGAATTCACCTGCATAGACCGGCGAACCTGTATCAGCATCTGCAACAGCACTTTCATCTGTGCTGAAATACACCTGATGAGAATTAGCGTCTGTACCTGGGTTCCAGCTAAGCGTAACATTCAGATAATTATCAGTTGACTCATGGGCGGGAGAAGGTTTCTTTGCCAGTTTCGGGAAATCACCTACAATCTCCGCAACATGTTCCTGTGCCAGTATCTCGTCGTAAATCCTGAAGTCGGTCATTTCACACATATACTCAGCCCACAGCTGCCTACCAACAGTAAATGTTGTCAGATCAGTGAAGCTGCCGCTAGCGTCAATTTGCGTAGCCCAAACTGCATTGTCGAGGTAGTAAATTACACTGCCTGCGGCAAGGTCAACTGTCATAGTGATTCTTCTTGCATCTGCCTCAGCGAAGATATACCTGCTGTCTGTTGGAGTAAATGCTTCCCAGCACCATGGGTTTGAGCCGTTACCAAACTTTGTCAGGAAGTGTAAACCTGAACCGGTTGGAGCTTCACATGACATGACGTGAGCGACGGCGGAATCCAAACCTGAAAAAGCATAACCTTTGTCGCCGAAGATATGGCCGCTCATTACAAACGAAATACTTACCTTGTCAGTCAAAGCCATGTCAGCAATAAGGCTATTACCGTCACCATCAAAAACGATACCGCTTGCACCCCAGCTGCCGCC
>JAGLTN010000193.1 GCA_023135255.1 Planctomycetota bacterium | reverse complement strand
TATGCAACTAACATTTCGTAAAAAATAATTGGTTAATTGTGCTTGCCAAATTAAGGGCATCTCTAAAAAATCATTTTGTCAGTCAAGCGAATCTTTTTTTTCTGAGAAAAACCACAGTTCCAAGGCTAAGCAGAGCAAGAGTTGCCGGTTCGGGTATACAAATAGTGTCAATTACTACTTCATCGACCATGATCGAACCACTGATATAAATATTCTCAAACAGAGGGTTCGGCACTATCTCAAACAGATATGTAGTGTGATACCAGAACTCACTGGCGCCAGGCTCATATGTTGGGTCAAGCTGAATGATTTGCTGACCTATTAAGTTGATATCGTCCTGCGGTACAGCTTGGCCATTAACTCTTGTTGCATCTATCATCACTACAGGTTGAGTTGGCACCGGATATTCTGAACTCCAGGTCAGCTGAATCTGAATCAACTTGAGTTCATTTTCGACTGGGTTATTAGGAATTTTGACTTCCAAAGCTCCGGAAAGAGGCCAAACACCATCCATTCCACCCCAAATCTCTTCCCAGGGGTGCGCGGGATAAACCGTGGTATCTGCGAACCCAAAAGGATTAATCTGGATATCCGGCACGGGATTTATATCCGGCGTTAAGAATTCCCAGATCGTTAAAGTTGTTGCCAGTTGGCCTCGCCAATCGGGGGGATTCAAGTCAAGTGCAAAACTATTCGAAGCTAAGCACAAAACCACCAATAACATTAAAACAACTAATAATTTCTTCATCTCTCTCATCCTTTCCTCGCTCTAATTATACCGTAACATTAACGATAAAAAAGAAACTACTAAGAACTGCACTCTCTCGCTGTTTAATCCCTGCCTTTTCATTTCCCATAGCTTAGACCCAAGCTAAGCTAAATCGCCACTCTCACACTATCCTGTTTAACAATATTCAAGAACAATGTCAAGCTTTACCAGGTAAGAATGTCAAAATCCAGTATTTCTACTGATATAGGGCGTTGTTTTGGGGTAAATAAAAGGGGTATGCAACTAACATTTCGTAAAAAAATAATTGGTTAATTGCGCTTGCTAAATAAAGCTTTTAGCGGTACTTTGCCACAATTTGAAAAAGGCTTTTTTACAGGAATTAAGAGTTGGAAATACAGCGTAAATTTCGTGGTTTTACAGCTGAACACGGCGATGTGTTTGGTCTTTACATGGGCATTTTTTTCCAGGCTGTTTTTGGTGGGATATGGACTGTAAGTATGCCTTATGTAATCAAGGCACTTGGCGGTTCTGATTCTGAGGTTGGTCTTTATATGGGTCTTGCGTTCAGCGGTTATTGCTTTTCTCTTATTCTCAGTTTTATTTACAGGAATAAAATTGAGACGATCAATCTCAAACCAATAGTACAGTTTGGTACAAGCTTTCTTGCTGTGTTAATCTTTTTGACTTTGCTGGTCATTGTCTTAGCAGAGAATGGAATCTGTAAAAACCCAATCCCGTTTTTATTTGTGCTTGTAATTTTCCAGGGGATAAATACATGCTGTTTATGGCCGAGGTTTGTGGGATGGATTTCTGCCTGCCATGAGGGAAAAAAGCTTAATCATCGGTTGGGAATATATAATCTGAGCTGGTCTACAGGAGGCATAATCGGTCCTTTTGTTGGAGGCTATCTTGTACAGCACAGCTTGAAGATGCCTTTATTAACTGCTTTGGCAGCATCGGCAATAAGCTTCGTATGTGTTTGCCTTGCAAAGAGACCTGGGCAGGAAGCTGGATACCAGAGTCTTGAGCCTTTAAAGGCTGAGCACAAGGCGGAGAGGTTAAGAGTGGAATTTATGTTGTGCTGCAGGATATCACTTTTTGTTTCCATGATATGTGTAGGTATTATAAGAACACAGCTGCCGCTTCTTTTTAAATTTACGCTTGGTTTTAGTGAATCTGACTACGGGACAGCTCTTACGATAATGGGCATTACTACTTTTATAGTGTTTACAATAACGGGCAGGACGCACAGATGGCACTACAAGTTATGGCTTTTGTTTACGGCAAATCTGATGGTCGGCATTTGTATGATCTTGATAATTACTGGTAAACAGCTATGGCTGCCATGGACGGGGATGGCTTTGGGTGGAATATTTTGCGCTTTCCTTTACGCATCGCACCTTTATTATATAGTTTCCGGGGCAAAGCAGCGGGCAACGAAAATGGTGATCCATGAAATCACTCTTTGTGCGGGGGTAATAATCGGTTCTTTTGCAGGTGGGTTTTTGAGCGACCACTTTGGCAGGTACAGCCCATATTATTTTGGTCTGGTAGTTCTGGCAATTGGAATGGTCGGCTTGGCAATAGTACTGATATACCCTTCAGGGCAAAAAATTACGCGAGGAAAGTTATAAAGTGTTGTTTAAAAGTTAGTTACCCGCGGACAAACGGTGAAACTCAGTTGTGAGTAGTGTAAAAATATAAAAAAACGTAAAAAAGACGCCAGCGTCAAAATTAGTTGTTCCTTTAGTATCCGGGCGTCAGGGCAGGTTCTGTACCGGCATTTTGACTTTTGGCGATTGCCTCAAAAAACACAAATTTCACTAATTTTTTTTTCGGGCAGTTTTAACGTGGATTTATAGCAGCATTTAATGTAAATTGGTTGTGACGTATTTTTTGTAAAGTTATTTAAGGCAAAGTGTTATGGAAGTTATAGTAGCTAAGAAATGCGGGTTTTGCCCCGGAGTAACCAATGCTATCTCGATTGCTGAGAAGCTTTTGGCGGATAAGGGTAATATTTACAGCTTAGGGCCTATCATTCACAATCCAGATGTGGTAGAAAGCTTTGCTAATAAAGGACTTAAGACTGTCAATTCTATTGATGAAATCGAAGAAGGTTCGACGGTTTTGATACGGTCTCATGGTGCGGCACCGGCACAGATAGAGCAGCTGAAAGCTAAAGGTGCTAAGATTGTCGACGCGACTTGTGTGCTTGTAAAAAGGCTTCAACAAAAGGCTATTGACCTTGAAAAAGAGGGTTATGAGGTCGTGGTAATCGGGGATAAAAACCACCCGGAGGTCAGGGGTGTGGTTGGTTGTGTAAAAAATGTTGCTGTAATCGCCAGCAAGGACGACTTGTGTAACTTACCTAAGGACAAGAAGTTAGGGATAGTATGCCAGACTACCAAGGGGCCTGAATTGTTCGGTGAAGTGGTTGGAGAGATCGCCAGGGGCGGGTTTAAAGAGCTCAAGGTAATTAATACGCTATGCAAGGAGACGGTTCACAGGCAGGAATCGGCAGTGGAGCTTTGCAAGAACGTCGATATCATGTTTGTGCTGGGCGGTCTTCAAAGTGCAAATACCCACAGATTGGTGGAATTGTGTAAAAAACATAATAATCAAACGTTTCATTTGCAAAACTGGAAAGAATTTGATAAAAGTATTCTCTTTGGCAAAGCTGTTGCCGGCGTAACCGCTGGCGCTTCTACGCCTCAGTGGGTTATCAATGAATTCGTTGAGAATCTTAAAGCTTTTAAAGGTTAGCTGAATTTGTGATAAGAATGCAGCAGATATGCATTGGCTATGGTGGTCGGTGTTTTTGTATCTGCTGATTATTAACAGGAAATGGAAAAGTGCAAAAGCACGAGGTTGGCATGCGTAAGTGTGGACGTTTGTCAATTGATTGTAGATTCCACAATTGAAAGTTTTTTAGTATGGTAAACAGAAATTTAATCAATCAATTAGGCCTATCTGAAGACAAAATCAACCAGCAAATCGAAGAGATGTTCTCTGATGATGACCGGCAATACCTCGAGACTGTTCTGGAGAGTAAAGTTGACTCGCATCTTCCGGGTAATATTTTGAAAGGTACGATCGTTACTCAGATCGGTAACGATGTTATCGTTGAGATCGGCTTAAAGAGCGAAGGTGTTGTAGATGCAAGTGAGTTCGACAGTTCTGATGAGATCGAAGCGGGCGTTGAGATCGAGGTTCTGCTGGAAGACAGCGACTCGAATGATGGTCTGATTCTTCTCAGTAAGCGTAAAGCCGACCGGATCAGGGGTTGGGAGACAATCATCGCTACTAAGCAGGAAGGTGATATTGTTACTGGTAAAGTTATCAGGCGTATCAAAGGCGGGTTGCTTGTTGATATCGGAGTTCCTGTATTTTTGCCGGCATCTCAGGTTGATATTCGCAAGCCTGGTGACATCAGCAGATTTATCGGTAAAGATGTTGAATGTAAGATCCTCAAGATCGATGTCGAAGGCAGAAACATTGTTATATCAAGACGTAAACTTATTGAAGAGGAACGTCAAAGCAGCAAAGAATCACTTCTGAAAGAGATCGAAGTTGGTCAGATCCGTAAGGGTATTGTTAAGAATATCGCTGACTTTGGCGTATTTGTTGACCTGGGCGGTCTTGACGGTCTTCTGCACATTTCAGACCTCAGTTGGGGCAGGATATCTCATCCGTCAGAAGTTGTTGAGCTGGATCAGGATATTGAGTGTATTGTTATCGGCGTTGACAAAAACAACGAGAAGATATCGCTTGGTCTTAAGCAGAAGACTGAGAGTCCATGGGAAAATGTCGAGAACAGATACGTTATCGGTTCCAAGGTTACCGGCACGGTTGTCAATGTGATGAACTA
>JAGLTN010000192.1 GCA_023135255.1 Planctomycetota bacterium | reverse complement strand
CAGGTTGAATATTATTTCCAGCTTAGGGTCACCGATATGAAAAGCGGTTTAAGATTCTGGCAGAAAGAAACTATAATAGGCAAAAGAGGAAGCAAAAAATCTGTTGCCTGGTAATAGATTCCTTAACTTAATTTAAAAGGAACAATGAAATGAAAACTTTAGCCTCATTATTATTGATTACCGTATTATTCTCTGTAGCCTTTGCCGCGGATGATGTAATAGTCGTTGAAACCAAAGGCCGGGGACTCGAAAGAAACGAAGCCATCAAAGATGCCGTCTACCTCGCTGTCGGTCAGGCAAAAGGCATTGTTGTCAATTCTGATGAATATGAATTTGATTTCTTCTCAGCTTCGGTGGATGTCGATCGACAGGGCACAAAAAAAACCGCAGGTGTTGATGTTGTCAACGTTGAGAGCACAGGCACCAGTTACAAAAATAAAATAAGCGGCGTAGTTAAAACTTATGAAGTGCTTGAGGAAAAAGAACTTGATGACGGCACATATGAAGTAAAATTGAAAGTCTATGTCTATGACTATACGCCTCTTGATCAAACTAAAAAAATCAAAGTCGCTGTAATGGCTGTAAATGTTGGCAGGCGAAGCTATGTTTTCGGAAACACAAATATCCCAGGTGAGGAAGTTTCGACTCTGCTTACAAACAAGCTTGCTAATGCTTTGACGCAGACAAATAAATTTGCGGTTCTCGACAGGCAGCATATGGATAAGTTTGCCCGTGAAAAGAGAATACTCCTTTCGGATTCAGCCTCGCTTGCTGAAAAAGCAAAGATCGGGAAAATGCTCGGTGCCGACTATATGCTTATCGCTGAAGTTACCGATCTTGAGTTGATTAAAAAAACGATCACAGAAAAAGCAACCAATCACACCAGAACAGAGTATGAAGCTAATTTCGGATTGAGTTACAAAATGATATCGCCTCCTACAAGCCAGGTTAAATTGGCAGATGAATTATTTTTGTCACTGGAAAATAAGGATATCAGAAAATTTACAAAATACTGGCAGCCTGAAAGATGGGACTACACCGATATTAAAAACGGCCTTTTTTCACAGGTCGCCAAGCAGACAATCGAAGTTATCCTCGAAAGGCTTTATCCTGCCAAAATTGCTTCTGTTCAAAAGCCTGACATTGTAATTATTAACCAGGGTGGCAAAACGATAATCCCGGGCGGTTTGTATCAGGTATTCATACAAGGCAAAGAGATAATCGATTCTGACACGGGCCTGTCACTGGGGCAGATTGAAACACCAATAGCTACGATAGAGGTCAATAAAGTTCTTGCTAATATTTCTTATGCCCAGGTTATTGCCGGCGACTTGTCAAAAATTACCGAGGGTCTGGTTTGCCGAGCAGTAAAAGAAGAAAAATATGAACCCGCTGGCGCAAAAAGTGATGTAATAAAAACCCGCTCAGGTGGCGTAAAATTACCTTTCGATTAATAAATCGATAAATCCCTGAACCCCAAAAGCCGATCTGCAAACAAACAGCTCGGCTTTTTTTTATGCAATCTCATCAAAAAACTGCTATATTATCTAATCTGGTCATTATACCAATCCCAATTAAATTTTTTGCTTTATCCGCGGGTAAATAACTCAAAGATAAGAAGTTATGGATTTATTCGCGGAAATTTATTACCATGAATGGTATTATAAAAGTTGTCTGAAGGAAGCAGATTGTGAAAAACAAAAAAGCGGTTATATTACTTAGCGGCGGATTAGATTCCGCTACAACATTAGCCATCGCGAAAAGCCGAAACTTCGATTGCTACGCCCTTAGCTTTCGTTATGGTCAGCGTCACGAAACGGAAATATCACATGCTGAAAAAGTTGCTGATTTTCTCAGCGTTATCGACCATCGAATTTTAGACATCGACCTGGCGGCTTTCGGCGGCTCATCACTAACCGATAAATCCATGAAAGTTTCCAAAGATCGCACCAACATAGGCAAAGGCCCAATACCGCTGACCTACGTTCCCGCGAGAAACATTATATTCCTCAGCTATGCACTTGCCTGGGCAGAAGTCCTCGGCGCATTCGATATATTCATAGGCGTAAACGCAGCAGACTATAGCGGCTACCCCGATTGTCGCCCGGAGTTTATAGAAGCTTTCGAAAAAGCCGCAAACCTCGCAACCGCAGCAGCAGTCGAAAACAAAGGCACCTTCAAAATAAATACCCCAATAATAGAAATGACAAAAGCACAGATAATAAAAACCGGTACCGCTCTCGGCTTTGATTACTCCCTGACACATAGCTGTTACGACCCCGATGAGGCCGGTAGAAGTTGCGGCCATTGCGATTCATGCAAATTAAGACTAAAAGGCTTTGCACAAGCCAACCTGAAAGATCCGATAGAATACCAGAAATGAAAATTATACCCTTCAGGGTAAGAAATTTTCGCGAGAAAAGTTATAATCCCGATAAATCGGGATACTCGCGGATAAACGGAAAAACTTAATTGTGATTAGTATAATAGAAATATTTTATTCATTACAAGGCGAAGGATTCCTCGCAGGTAGGCCCAGCGTATTCGTTCGCATCGCAGGCTGTCCGCTTCGTTGCAGATACTGCGATACTCCATACGCCTGGTCAGATAAAAACGCCATCGATCTCACCATTGACCAGATTACAGAATCCGTCAAAAAATATAATTGTCACTCAGTCGTCGTAACGGGCGGCGAACCAATGATAAACCCGCAATTACCCGAATTGCTGAATAAGCTAAAAGAAAACGCCTTGCACATTACCATAGAAACTGCCGGCATAAAATTCGTCCCCAATTTGCCCTGCGACCTGATGAGCATAAGCCCTAAGCTAACTAATTCAATCCCCGAAGATGCCGCTGCCGCTAAAACTCATAACCAAAATTGCTTGAATATAGATGCCCTGAAACAGCTGACAAAAATTTATAACTATCAGCTGAAATTTGTAGTAGATACCCCTAAAGACCTCGAAGATATCCAGCAATTGCTCGCTAAGCTGCCCGCTGTTGACAAAGAAAAAGTAATGCTGATGCCCCAAGCCTCTACCCGGCAGCAATACCTCGAAAAATCCCAAATCGTCGCAGACCTCTGCAAAGAGACTCACTTCACATTTTGCCAGAGATTGCACATCCTCCTATATGGCAACCAAAAGGGCGTTTGAGCTTTTTGGGTTACGAACTGGCTGCTAAATTTCTAACTACTCACAACTGAGTTTTTTTGTTTATCCGAGGGTAAATAACTTTGGAACAGCACTTTATAACTTTCCTCGCGAAAATTTC
>JAGLTN010000191.1 GCA_023135255.1 Planctomycetota bacterium | reverse complement strand
TTGCAATCAGCAATACTATTAACCAAAGCAACCATGATTTAGAATTGGTAAACCTCGCTGTTAATCTTACCGGCACCATAGCAGGCTTTAGCCTGATTATTCCAAGGCCTGTCACAGCAACAGGAACTGTCAGATATATCGAATACATCAACCAGGCAGTTGACCTTGCGTCTTCGTGAATGATAATTTTCCAGCTAAAAGGTAAAAGCGACGTGTAGGCGTCTACCATAGTCTGACCAGCGAGGAAAAAACCTATGGCATAAGGAATGAGAATTGATAAAACCAGTTGACCTATAGTGAAGCTTTTGTCTCTTCTAAAAAACAGGTCATAAAGTATCGCTGAGACGGCGAACAGCAGGAACGCCCCACCTGCAATCGTGTATGAAACTACGGACAATGCAGCAAAGATAATGAATCGCCCTGCTTTGTTTTTCGTTTTTATTTTTAGATAGAGACAAATAAAAGCCAGTGCTGTTAAAAGCGCGACAGTCGTAACAAAGTTGAACGAATATCTGCCATAGATGGCAGCAAGCAAAACCATCGGCAAGAACCAAAACCAACCGACAGCTTTCACATCACAACTTTTTATGACAGATCGAACACAAAAGCATATCCCCGCCCCGACCGCTGTCAGAATCGCCGCCCCAAGCCAGGAATAGAACAATCCCTGTGACAATAGTGCCGCTAAATACTCTGCTGGCCCGCCTGGTCTGGATAAAAACGGCAAAAAGAAATCGAGGCCTTTGAAAAATACAGGGTAATTGGTTATCTTCCCACCGCCGTGGAATATCAACCTGGAATCGACAATGAGCCAAAGATATAAAAAACAAAGAGCAAAGAAAACAACAGCCCCTATTGAATATATCGTCCCCAGTTTTATCTTTTTATCTTTTTTCTCCGCCACAGCTTCGTTTCCACAAATTTTTTTTATACAGACAAGATCAATAGCCTTTTATACTATACTTTCGACCCAAATAGCGATAATAAATGAATTCTGTTAAGTTTTTTTGAAAAATCCCCATAATTGGCTTTCTTCTACAGTCCGTTAATAAAACGCATGAAAAAACGAAAATTCCATATTAATAATTTTTAAACTTTGCTTGAATGGTTAAGTAGCAATATTTTTAAGCCGACATACTTAAAGATTGGATTTTTAGGCCATCGAGGGGCAAATGATTATAAATGAACAAATACCGTTACACAGATTATTATTGTCACTTTCCCAAACCCTGGATTTTGTTCATCATTCTGTTGTGGACCATCAGCAGCGTACAACGTATATTGCAGTATCTATTGCCAAGCAACTTGGAGTCAGCAAACCTGATATGGCTGATTTGTTTTTTGCCGCAATTTTGCACGACATAGGTTTGATAGGCGTAGAAAATAGAATCAGTGGAATACATAAGGGCGTTTTTGGAAATCCCATGTGGCATTGTGAAACGGGGTATAATCTACTTAAAAATCTGCCATTGTTTACTAAGGCATCAAAAGTTGTACGTTTCCATCATTTGCCTTGGGAAAATGGCAAAGGTACAGAATACAAAAATATGAACGTTCCCTTTCTAAGCCATATATTAGTTTTAGCAGACAGCATTGAAAGGATGATTGACAGGAATGTGAATATTTTAGACCAGAGTGAATTTATTGTAGAACAAGTTGATTTGCTTAGAGGGGAAAAATATCATCCTGACTGTGTGAACGCATTTCATGAGATTTGCAATATAGAATCTTTCTGGCTGGATTGTGTTTCCAACCAGATATATAACATAATAGTGACACAGATAGCTTGGCCGACATTGATATTGGATGAAGAAGCCATTGCGCCAATAGCAAGGATATTCGCAAATGTAATAGATGCCACAAGTAAGTGGACTGCAACGCATTCATCCGGTGTTGCTACTGCTGCTGTAGAACTTTCGGATAGGCTTCATTTTTCAGACAGAGAGAAATTTTTGATGCGTTCCGCCGGCTATTTTCATGATATTGGAAAATTAACAATTCCAACATCTATACTTGATAAGCCCGATAAACTTTCGACGCAAGAACGACACGTTCTTAACAGCCACACTTATTACACGTTTAACTTTTTAAATACTATAGGTGGTTTACCTCAGGTTACTGAATGGGCAGCATTTCATCATGAAAGACTTGACGGCAATGGCTATCCATTTCACCATAATGGAAAAGTTTTAACACTGGGTTCACGGATTATGGCAGTTGCAGATGTTTTTGCAGCACTAACAGAAGACCGGCCTTACCATAAAAAAATGGATCGTAATAAAGCACTATCAATCATTAATAAATTAGCAGGCAGTAGCGGTCTGGATTATGATGTCGTAAAAGTGCTGGAAAAAGATTATGATAATATTTGTGACATTGTAAAACAAAGTAGACAAGAGTATGCTACCGAACAAAAAGAGCTATTGAAACATATACTTCCGAAAGAAACTGTGATGAATGTTTGATTTTACAGTTTATAAAAATCTGAATTTACTCAGTTGCACTTGGAAGTTGAATCTGCCTTATAAAATACCCGTTGAATATCTGATTGGCTATTAACGACACAGGACAGTGTGGGCCGAAGGAATAACCCACACCATCCTGCTAAACTTCTAACTTTAGAGAGGAGGAGAAGTGTTTTATATAATTAAATTTTTATCTTCAAAATCGGCAAAGTCTGAGAGGTTAACCGTTGCATCGCCTTTATTATTGTGGTCAAGAGCCGTCAAAACATGAATGGTGCCAAGTAAATTACAATTGTCGACGGCTCTTCCCACACCCGCGATACGAATATAATATTCCTACAACCTTGCGTATTAAATACCAATTTCGATTGTTGCCCAAATTGCCATTCTTCATTTTTATAGACACCACATCGGCTGTATTAACGCAACCCCTGACCGGTTCTCCCAGATAGCAATATTACCACAAATATCCGGGCGAACCTGGCCATCATTACTCGGAGTTATCCGTGCCATCACCCTAAACCTCGGCAAGACACAAATACGACCAATAAGCAAGATAAAACAACTAATTCGTATAATTACTATTTTATTAAATTGTCAAACAACGTCTTTCTATTAGTAAAGTCTCACGAAACCTCATAATGTGACGCTTTTTTTTAAAAAAAATCGAAAATTACTAAAAAACTTAAAAATCAGCACTTTTTGTTTGGCTTTTTAAGCCTAAGAGATGTTTTTGAGCATTGTTTGGCTTGATAATTCGGAAGTAAATTAGGGGTTCGGGGGTTATTGATTTAAAAAAAGTAAAACTAACGCAGGCGTCAAGGAGGCAATGGGATGAGGTGGTGCAAGGCTGACGGTTGAGAGTGTGTTATTTTGTCATTAAAGGGGTGTTAATTTGAGATATCTGTTGACAAAGTCCTATAAGTTGTGTATTTTCACATCGTCCACACAATATTATATGTACAACAGTTAACCTTTAAGGAGAAAGGCCGATGAAAATGGGATCAATCATTAAAATTTCCGCATGCTTCGTTTTATTAATTACAACCAACCTGTATTGCCAACAAATCTCTGAGCTTAAAGACAGCCAGTTCCAGCTTTACCAGCAAAAAGCTGAACAAGGCAACGTATCTGCTATGTACAATCTCGGAGTTGTTTACCAGAAAGGCCTTGCTGGCCAGACAGATCTCCGGCAGTCGATGGACTGGTATGAAAAAGCCGCTGATGCCGACAATGTGAACGCTATGATGGCAATGGCGTGGATATACGCAAGAGGTGAGATAGTCGCCAAGAACCGTGATATCGCATTTGAATACTTCTTCCGTGCAGCAAGCGCAGGCCATCCAGGTGCGATGTATAATGTGGGCTTCGCATATGAAAATGGTTACGGGATAAATGTTGACCACATTCAGGCAGGTGAATGGTACCGCCAGGCAGCTGAAAAGGGCCATAGCGGCGGAATGTTCGGGCTCGGTAATCTGTATTTCAAGGGGCAAGGGGTAGTTCAGAATTACAACAGCGCTATCGGCTGGTATCTAAAAGCCGCCAATGCGGGAAACTCCGGCGCAATGTATAATCTCGGATTGATGAATAACTACGGCCTGGCTATCAGACAGGATGTCCAAAAAGCTATCGAATGGTACAATAAGGCCGCTGACAATTCCAACACACATGCAATG
>JAGLTN010000190.1 GCA_023135255.1 Planctomycetota bacterium | reverse complement strand
GTACAGTTGATGAGCAGCATCGCGGATTTTATATTGACAATCGTGTGTCTGAAAACATTGTTCTTGATGGGTTTACAATAATTAATGGTTACTCGGAAAATCTCGGAGGCGGTATTCTATGCGATGGATTTCCTGGTTATGGTTTTGAGATGCAATTAGCAATTAATAATTGTATCATTCGCAATTGTCAAGCACGGTATAATGCTGGCATTCATTGTGCTTGGCCTTTCTTCTCGCCTGTAACAATCAGTAACTGTGTCATTAGTGACAATCTTGGAAGTGGAATCTATTATTCTGGCGAGACAGAAATCAACAATTGTGTTATTAGTAATAATGTTGAACATGGAATAACTGGTGGTGGTGGCATTACAGAAATATATAATTGCATAATAACTGATAATGGAGGTTCAGGCATTTCTGCATCTGCCTATTTGCAAATTAGCGGCTGTACTATAGCCAATAACAATAAAAGTGGAATCAAAAACAGGGGGTATTTTACTGTTACCGATTGCATAATACGTAATAATCAGTATAGTGGAATATTAAATGAAGACGGTGAACTGAATTTGAGTAATTCTGTAATTAGAGGCAATTACTCTTCGACCAATGGCGGAGGACTTAGTTCTATTGGAAGGTTTGAAGTAATCACGGTTGAAAACTGTGTTTTTTCAGATAACTATGCCAAACAGAATGGAGGTGGTGTTTACAGCAATAAAGGTGAAAGCAATGATG
The DNA here is from genome assembly GCA_023135255.1 of Planctomycetota bacterium. GTDB lineage: Bacteria > Planctomycetota > Phycisphaerae > Sedimentisphaerales > Anaerobacaceae > JAGLTN01. The sequence continues at coordinate 2,697 of JAGLTN010000190.1, read as the reverse complement.
GAATCAACAAATATATTAACTGTACATTTATTGGCAACATAGCAGATGAATACGGCGGTGGATATTATGGTGAAGGTTGGCTTACCGAAGAATATCTTGCAAATTGCATATTTAGAGGTAATTCAGCATCTGAGGGGCTGCAAATGGGCATTAGAGATAATGCTGATGTGGCTGTCGCATACAGTAATGTTCAGGGTGGGCAAGAGCAAATTCTGGTTGATAACTCTTCTTTAAGTTGGGGGCAGGGTAATATTGATACCGATCCATGCTTTTTTGCTTATGCTGGAGATTACCATCAGTTAAGTAACTCGCCTTGTATTGATGCCGGGACTAATAGTCCAACTGGAGGTCTGCCTGAAACAGATATATACGGAAGAGATCGCTGTCAGGACGGAGATGGTGACGGTAACAGTATCGCAGATATGGGAGCCTATGAGTTTGAATATGATTCCAACACCCCGATCATTGTGAGTTATCAGGATTTTTTTGAATTTTACAAATTTAATGATCAACCAACTTCTGACCAGTATTTGTCAATCCGTAACTGTGCTGGGGGCAGGCTAAATTGGGAGATAATCGCCGACTGTTCATGGTTGCAAGCCGTTCCAGATTCTGGAAGTTCAACGGGGGAAGTTAATGAAGTAGCGATAAGAGTTGACACAACAAACCTTACCCATGGTGACTATAGTGGTAAGCTAACGATTATCGATGCTAATGCGGTAAACAGTCCACGGACCGTTCTGATAAAATTACATGTTGGCGGTAATCTATTTGTTCCGGAACAATACCCGACTATTCAGGAGGCAATAGACGCAGCAAATGATGGAAGTATCATTATCGTAGCTGATGGGATATATACCGGAACAGGGAATAAGAATATTAACTTCAAGAGAAAGGCAATTAGACTAAGAAGTGAAAATGGCCCGGACAACTGCATAATTGACTGTGAAAACGATGGGCAAGGCTTTATTTTCGATAGAAATGAAAAAACTGATTCTGTCTTAGATGGATTTACTATAGCAAATGCTTACAATAAGACTTATCCCCACGGTGGTGGGATTTATATTGGCGATAGCAGTCCTGTGATTGAAAATTGCAAAATTATTAATTGTGAAGCTTACAAACTTTATGGTGGCGGGATATACTCCGGGGGTGGGAGTCCAGTTATCAGGAACTGTTTTATTAGTGGTAATTCATCTCGATCAGGTGGAGGGCTTTATTTTAGTGGAGGTGAAATAGACCATTGTACAATAGTGGGCAACAAAACATATTATGGCTATGGCGGCGGGATACACAATAGCGGCAAAGCTACTTACAAAAACTGCTTAATAGTAAATAATGTAAGCGCTAAAGGCGGTGGCATTTACAGCGCTAATTCAAGTTCAATATTTTATAACTGCACCATAGCAAACAATTCAGCAGGTAATGGTGGAGGTTTTTTTCGTGGCAGTTGGACTCCTATTCCTACATTGCAAAACTGTATTTTATGGAACAATCAGCCTAACCAGATAGATGCTACTAGTTACCCTATAAACCTGACATATAGTAACATTCAAGGTGGCTGGTCGGGAATTGGTAATATTGATGCTGATCCATGTTTTGTAGATGCTGCAAATAATGACTATCATTTGCGTAGTGAAGGTTGGTACTGGGATAGCGAGCGGCAACGGTGGGATTATGATGATGTGACAAGCAGATGTATCGATGCAGGTAATCCTGGAACGGCTTTAGGGGACGAACTGTTAACTATTCCAGATGATCCTAATAATGAGTGGGGTGAAAATCTGCGTATTAATATGGGTGCTTATGGCGGAACGGCTAAGGCCTCTATGCCACCTTATAATTGGACACTACTGGGTGATTTGACAAATGACGGAATAGTTAACTATCTGGATTTAACTATGCAGTTAGAAGACTGGCTGAGAAGCGCAGCTGAACAACCCGGTGATCTGAACCGTGATGGGATGGTGAATATGATAGATTACACAATTTTTGCAGAAGATTGGCTTTGAGTTACAAGCTGATACGACCCTAACTGCAATATCAGCCTACCTGCTGACAGTTTGATTGATGAAAAAGACCTTAAGATATTTACCGATAATTGGCTGGCAGATGTTGAGTAACTTTATTTTAAATATAGTGGCCATTTCTTATTTGCATTACCGATGTATGGTGATTAAAACCCGGACGTGATATGCGCACTAAAAAAGCCGGGCTTTGAAACCCGGCTTGCAATTACTATTTAACTTTTACCACTGGTTATTGTTGTTTTGCTGTTCATCGGAATTAGTCGGCTGGCTATAATTATTCTCTCTTGGATGAGATTTTTCGTAAACCTCTTTAAGTTTATTTGTTGTCAGATGGGTGTATATCTGTGTTGTTGAGAGAGACTGGTGCCCTAACAACTCCTGAACACTTCTCAGGTCAGCACCATTATTGAGCATATGAGTCGCAAAGCTGTGACGTAGGGTATGCGGACTGATTTGTGGATCCAGACCTGCTATCTTCAGATATTTATCCATTTTTCTCCGAACGCTGCGAGTGCTGAGCCGACTGCCATGTTTGTTGACAAAGAGAACCTTTGAATCGAAGTTGCTGTTGCTCTGAGCTCTTTTATTCCTGAATTCCATGTAATGCTGAATTACCTGCAGAGCGGATGAGCCTATCGGAGTGATTCTTTCCTTTTTGCCTTTGCCT
>JAGLTN010000019.1 GCA_023135255.1 Planctomycetota bacterium | reverse complement strand
CCATGTGGTCAGGCACATCCTCATCGCGGAAAGTTGCATAGTTGTAACCATCAACGTAGAAGTACATTGCTCCCGGTTCCCATTTCATTGCGTAAACATGGAAGTTGTCAAACGCAGTGCTTGACGGACTGAATTGGTATTTTGTATCATCGCCGGCAAAAAGGGCTGCCCAGCTAACGTGGTCATCGTCATAATCGTTCCAATGAAGATTTGCACCAACATCACCAATGCTTGAGTCATACACGTGTTCCATAATGTCGATTTCCGCATTTGGCCACCATGTTCCTCCCGGCAGTGAAGGCATCAACCAAAATGCAGGGAAGCTGCCTGTTCCAACAGGCAATTTAGCAGAGCATTCAAAGTAACCAAAAGTCTGGTCAAATTTGTAGGTGGTTTGAAGTTTACCTGAGCCGTAAGGCTTTGTTGTTTGTGTGCCGGGGTCGTAATAGTCTTTAATAACATTGTGTAATTTTAATGTGCCGTTGCTGACTGTATATACGTCCGGGTCATCTGATGGGAAGTAGTTGTGATAGCTATATCCACTCCATGAACCTATGTCCCATTTTGTCCCGTCGATATCATCGCCATCAAATTCATCGTGGAAGGTCAGTGTCCAACCTGATTTTTCCCAGTCACCAGGGGCATAATTTTTCGCCAGATATGCATAGTCAACCATGTCAACATCTTTGTCGTTGTCTGCGTCAGCCATAATATAATTGCCATCTTCAAGCCAATTTTTGGCGAGTAGTTCTAAGTCTTTTGTATCTATTGTGGTATCAAAATTAAAGTCACCTGCGAACATCTCCGGATTGATAATTCTGTTTATCTCCAGATAGTTAAGCACCCGGTCGTATATCCGGAAGTCATCCATTTTACCGTGGAAGCTGTCCCACCAGTTAGTACCGCCTGAACCAATCACAAAATCATCTATCCCAGCTATAGAGTCGCCAGGCAATGGATCAGCAGTGCTAATCCATTGATGTTCTCCATCAAGATATACCCTCATCGTTCCTGAATTAAAAGTGAAAGTAATGTGATGCCATTGATCTGCTACGGTGTTATCTCCATAGGCCCAATTTGCCATACCGCCTGAACCAGCGGCTCTGCAATAAAGGTAATTATTACCAGAGTTCCAACCTCGTATTTCGCCACTGTTGAACCAACTGCCGGTATATATGCCTTCAGGCAGAACATGTGCCAACTGCGTCCAAAACATGATTGTTATCTGCTGATCTATTGTAGTGAAAACTTCAGCAGGCACAGTAATTATTTGATATGTCCATATACTATCGTTGTCTAAACAGCCGCTACCATCATAGCCGCCATTTTCATCCCAGTTAGATGTGTTAACATTACAAGCAGCATCGAAGCCGTTACCAGATGAGTCAACCACAGTTGTGCCTGAAGTCTCATCAAATTTATACCATGTAATAAGTGACGGGTCGTATTGTTTTTTGAGGATATTGATTTGTTCGGAGTAGAGTTCTTTGTTATAGATTCTAAAA
>JAGLTN010000189.1 GCA_023135255.1 Planctomycetota bacterium | reverse complement strand
CAGGCGTAAATGTTCTATGCGAAAAACCAATGGCTTTAAATGAACACGATTGCCTCGATATGATAATCGAAGCACAGCAGAACAAAAAAATCCTGCAGATTGGCCACTGTATAAGATTCTGGCCTGAATATGCAAAAACAAAAGAAATAATCGACTCCGGCAAATACGGAAAAGTCAAAGCTGCAAGTTTCCGCAGACTTTCCCTTACTCCATCATGGTCATGGAATAACTGGCTCACAGATCAACCAGACAAAAGCGGCGGCGTCGTCCTCGACCTGCACATACACGATACAGACTATGTACAATATTTATTTGGTATGCCGAAATCTGTCAGCTCCAAAGGCGTCAAAGTAATAACAAACGACATAGACCACGTCGTGACAAATTACACATTCGATGATGATGTAGTTGTTACTGCTGAAGGTGGTTGGGCAATGATGCCTGGCTTCGGATTCGAAATGAGCTTTAACATCATTATGGAAAAAGCTACTATTGTATTTGATTGCACAAGAGACCCCGCATTTAAACTATGCCCCGCCGAAGGCGACCCATTCACCCCGGAAGTTGCCGCAGGCGATGGTTACTCTCTCGAAATCGAACATTTTCTAAAAACCATTACCGGCCAAAATGTGCCGCAAATTACAACACCTGCTGAATCTCTCGACTCTGTCAGGATAATTCTTGCGGAAAAAGAATCGGCCATAACAGGAAAGGAAATAAAGTTAAGATGATTAAATGTAATAACTGGCCCATTAGCGTTTGCACATGGTCCTTGAAAAATGATTTTGATAAATTAGCCTCTCTAAGAGAGCAAACCGATGTTAATTACCTCCACCTTGGTCTCTCACCTGCTTTAGCAGCAGACGGCGATAAATACCTCCGAACCATCAAAGCTCAAGGCTGGAAAATCTCCGCAACAATGATGGATTTCCCGCAGGAAGATTACTCAACACTTGATAATATAAAAATAACAGGCGGCATAATTCCAGATGATTGCTGGCAAGACAACCTCAAAAGATTAATCGACGGCATCGCAATAACAGCCGACCTTGGCGTTGAATACCTGTCTTTACATTTAGGCTTTATTGATATGGACAACCAGCAGGCACTAACAAAGATCAGCGACCGGACAATAGAATTAGCCGAAGCGGCAAAAGAAAAGAACATTATGCTGCTCTTTGAAACCGGACAGGAAACAGCTGAAGAATTAAAAAGCTTTCTCGAGCAGCTCAATCACTCTGCAATTGGCGTAAACTTCGACCCTGCGAATATGATACTTTACGATAAAGGCCATCCCGCACAGGCAATCGAAATATTAAAACCCTGGGTAAAACACCTGCACATCAAAGATGCCATCCGCACCCAAACAAAAGGCACATGGGGAAGCGAAGTACCATGGACCACCGGACAGGTAAACTCTGCAGAATTTCTGAAAATATTAAAAACAACAGGTTACTCCGGCGCAGTAGCGATAGAACGTGAAGCCGGTGATGATAGATTAGGCGATATCAAAAGTGCTGTCGAGTCACTTAAAAGTTTCGCCGGTTAAAAGGAGATATTATAAAATGACTGATAAGCCGCAATTCATCAGACTCCTCGGAGACGAAAGAAGAGTCGCCAACACATTAGCAGGTGTCTCAAAACACTGGCAAGGCGATAAAGAATGTTTCCTCTTTATAAGCCCTCACGATGACGATGTCGTTCTTGGCGGCGGACTTCTGATGCAGCTGGCACAACTCGAAAACGTCCCCGTATATATTATGATCGTAACCGATGGCGCTATGGGCTATTGCAGTAACGAAGAAAAAGATACAATTTCGCAAATTCGACAAGCTGAAACTTTCGAATGTTATCAGTCGCTCGGCATCCCAAAAGAAAACATATTCTGGTTAGGATTCCCGGATTGCCAATTAAAATTATATACAGGCAGACGTGCTGCTGACAAAAACGAGAAAGCTGTATACCAGGGATTCACTGGTCTGCAAAACGCTTTCACATATTTCCTGCGTAAAACCAGACCGACACAATGCTTCCTGCCGACTCCAACAGACCTGCACCCTGACCACAAGATCGTTCACGAAGAATTTTTAATTAGTGTATTCCACGCAAGCGGAAACATTTGGCCGGAACTCGGTAAACCGCTTGAAAAAACTCCGTATTTCAATGAAATGGCAGTTTATTGTGATTTCCCAACTCAACCGCAATTGCAGATGAAAACTCCAATGTCATTCCTTGAGAAAAAACTACAAGCTATCGGGGCTTTCCGCTCACAAAGACAAATCGAGTCACTTATTAAAATAGTCAGAAATGCAGGACCCTATGAATACATGAGATCTGTAGATTACAATTTCTATAATCCTGATAACTACAAAGTAAGATTCAAAGAAGACCACTCGATCGGGTACATGCACCGGTAATGGCTTCATGATATCTGTTTAAATAAACAGGCAAACCAATATGGATATTACTATTATCATACCTGCTTTTAACGAAAGTAAAAAGATAGCTCGTGATATAAAAGCTGCTTGTGACTTCGCCCTGGAAAACAACTTCGACGCGGAAATAATTATCGTCGACGATGGCAGCACTGACAACACATACAACATAGCAAAAACATTTGAATCTAGGACATTGACAGTCTTGACAAAAAAGAACGGCGGAAAAGCAAGCGCCATGAACCTTGCTCTTGCAAGATGCACAACCCCCTTTGTCGGCGCCCTTGATGCAGACTCATTTGTAAGCAAAGACGCACTTAAAAAGATAATAGGATTTTTCAATAATCCAAAAGTCATGGCTGTCACCCCGTCAATGAAAGTCTACAAAGCAAAGACATTTCTCCAGAAAATCCAGAAAATCGAGTACCTCATAGGCATATTCCTCAGAAAGATATTCTCAATGCTCGGCAGTATCCATGTGACCCCGGGACCGTTCACAATATACAGGAGAGAGTTCTTCACAAAATATGGTGGCTATGACGAAGACAATATAACTGAAGACATCGAGATTGCCCTTCGGATACAGAGCCACGACTATATAATCGAAAACTCAGTAAATGCATTAGTACACACAGTATCACCAAAAAAATGGAACATACTATGCAAACAGCGGGTTCGCTGGTATATGGGCTTCACACAAAATATATTGAACTACAGGAACCTTTTCGGCAAAAAACACGGCAACCTCGGTATATTTATACTCCCCGCCTCATTTGTATCAATAATCCTAATCATAACTACCTTCTTCTACACAATATACAAGATAACAGACAGCACAACCAGAAGCATTATAAACTGGAACAGCATCGATTTTGACATATGGTCTCTCATCAGTCTGGACTTTAACCCTTTCTATATGAACATCGGCACAATCACAGCAATCGGGACTCTCTCACTTATAACAGGAATTGCAATGATTTATACAGCAAAAACCCTTTCAGAAGAAAAGACTTCCCTAAAGACACCATACATCCTGTTCCTCATCCTTTACTGGCCTCTATATGCATTCTGGTGGACTTTATCGTGGATTTACATGCTGAGAGGGAAAAAAATCGGCTGGGGACACAAATCCAGCAGAAAAAACAGTAAACATTTTAAAATGTCGCATACAAGATAATTAATATGCACTCAGACAAAAGAAAAGAATTTTCAAAAACAAAATTCTTCCTCGCGCTTACCCTTACAACCTTGATATTCATAATAGGGATAATCTTCGGAAACACAATATCAGACAGGAAACTATCAATAATAGGAGACATGGAACAAGATATGCGGACAGAGATAAGCGCCGTCGAACTGCAATACCTGCTTCTTGCTGAGGACCTATGCAATAGCATGATCGACTACACCCCTCTGACAGACGAACTATACAACATTGCCATGCATCTCGACTACATGGAAAACTCGCTCGGAGAAGACAACAAAG